>JAUYIV010000233.1 GCA_030688105.1 Actinomycetota bacterium
GCTCTGCGTCGGGGCGGCGGCGGGGATATGTCATCCGCCGAGGTCTCGGCCGGCCCTTCTGGTCGTGACGACTCGGAGACGGCACGGAGATCCGGAGCCATCGTTGTGGGTCGGGACGCTCACGGAGACCGCGGTCATGCCTGGCTTCGCCGGCGCACCAGCCATGCGGCGGCGATCCCCAGCACGGATCCCGCGACCACCCAGGCGACCGGCAGCGGCCTTCGGCCGATGTCGATCACGAAGAGCTCGGGGAGACCGAGCCGATGGGAGAGGCCGGCGGCGACCAGGGCGCCGCCGATCGTCATGCCGATGATCAGCCGACGCGGCACCTGCGCGATGCGTGCCGACACGAGCCCGGCGGCGGTCATCAGGGCGGTCGAGATCACGACGACCAGGGCGGTCCAGGCGGCCACCTCGCCGATCAAGCGGAGAAGTGTCCGGAGGATCATGGTCGGGGCGTCTCGAGTGCTGGGCCGTCCGGACTCACTCGGACGGCTTCCGATTGGCCGCTTTCATCGCCCGCTTCTGCTCGCGCAGCTCGTAGACCTTCTCGACTGAGTCGACGTCGGCGATGGAGGGCCAGTCGGCGGCGGCCTCCTCCCACCCGGGCGGGCCCTCTCCGAGCCGCTTTCCGACCACCCCGACGAAGATTCGCGCCTTGGCCTTGCCGAACCCGGGGAGGGACTGCAGCCGATCGAGGAGATCCTTCCCGTCGGCGGCGTCGCGCCAGATCCGTGCCGCGTCGCCGCCATGGTCGTCGACGACCTGACGGCAGAGGCGATGGCAGCGCTCCGCCATGGAGCCTGGGAAGCGATGCAGGGCGGGGGGACCGCGGAAGATCTCGACGAGGCGGTCGAGGTCGGTGTCCGCGACGGTGCGGGCGTCGAGCGTGCCGCCAAGCCGAGCGGCGAGCAGATGGGGCGAGAGGAAGGCCCGCTCCATCGGAAACTGCTGGTCGAGCAACATCCCGATCAGCAATGCCAGGGGGTTGGAGGCGAGGAGCCGATTGGCGGCGGAGTCCTCGGTGAATGGCAGTTCGTGCGGCAATGTCCGGCTCTGCTTGGGCGGTCGCCAACGCTAGTGCAGCGCCCCGAAAATACGATCACGTCGAAGACCGTATCTCTGGGGCACAGCACTGGTGCCCGATCGGCGCTCCCGATACCGGGCGTCGGCCTGCCGACGGGGAGCCGCGCCGGCCGACGGTGACCGGCGCTCACGCCGCATGCCGGGCCCCTGCGAGTGGCCGGCGACTTGCCACCTTCGACTCACTAGCCTTTCGCCTTCCACGACGGCAGGTGGCATGGAGGACATCCGAAGCCTCGAGGACCTCCTCGATCTCCAGGCGGTCGACTCGGAGATCGATCGTCTCGTCGAGCAGCGGGGGAGCCTGCCGATCCTGGAGGACTACCGCACCGCTCACCAGGCGTCACAGCGGCTCACATCGGAGATCTCCGAGCGCTCCGGCCGTCTCAAGGAGATCGATCTCGCCGAGGACAAGGCGGAGGGCGAAATGCGGCTCGACGAGGAGAAGCTCGAGCGCGAGGAGCGACGCCTGTATGCCGGCGGCCTCAGCGCACGCGAGACCGAGCACCTCCGCAACGAGGTGAACATGCTGAGGGAACGCACCTCGGCACGAGAGGACGAAGCCCTCGGGTTGATCGACCAACGCGACGCGCTGCAAGTCGAGATCGAGGAGCTGCAGGCGCACCAACGCGCCGCTGCGGAGCTGGAAGAGCGCCTCGAGAGCGACATCCAGCGCGAGTGGTCGAGGATCGACGAGCAGGTCTCCCGGTTGCGGGAGAAGCGCAACGGGATCGCACCTCTCGTGGAGCCCGATCTCCTCGAACTGTACGAAGCGATCCGGCCGACGAAGGAGGGAGTGGCGGCGGTGCCCCTCGTCGATGGAGTTTGCGGCGGATGCCACCTGACGTTGTCGGCCGCCGAGCGGTTGCAGGCCCTGAAGGCCTCCCCACCGCGGTGCGTCCATTGCCGGCGGATACTCGCCTCGCGGTGAGCGATACCCATCTCCTCTACGCCGACGGAGCCTCACGGGGGAACCCGGGCCCGGCGGCGATCGGCTTCGTGCTCATCGATCCGGAGGGCACGACCGTCGTGGAGAGGGGTGCGGTCATCGGCACCGCGACCAACAACGTCGCCGAATACCAGGCCTTGATCGCTGGACTCGAGGCCGCCCTGTCGCGCGGTGTCAGGGACCTCGAGGTGCGTCTCGACAGCCTGCTGCTGGTGCGACAGGTGTCCGGTGAGTTCCGGGTGAAGGCCGAGCACCTCAAGCCGCTTCATCGAAGGGTTTCCCGGCTCCTGCGCGACTTCGACCGCGTCAGGGTCGGCCACGTGCGCCGGGAGTCGAACACCCGAGCCGATGCGCTCGCCAACGTCGCACTCGACGAGGATCGCTGAGGTGATCCTCTGGCACGTCGGCATGACGACGCTGATCGCGCGCTACGTGTTCCGTGATCCGGCCATGGACTTGAGATGGCTGGCGTTGGGGGCGCTCCTCCCCGACATCGTCGACAAACCGATCGGCTCGGTCTTCTGGAACGACGTGTTCCATGCACACCGCTTGTTCGCCCACACCTTGATCCTGCCGGTGACGGCGCTCGCCGCGGTGATGCTGGCGACCCGGCGAGGAACGGTGGCGCGTCGGGCGGCCATCGCGGTCGTGTTGGGCTGGCTGGTCCACCTCGTGCTCGACGGGGTGTGGGCCGGCCCGGAGGCATTCTTGTGGCCGATCT
>JAUYIV010000132.1 GCA_030688105.1 Actinomycetota bacterium
AGACGATCGACAACGACGTCCCGGGCACGGACGTGTCGTTCGGTTTCGACACCGCCGTGGAGATCGCCACGAGCGCGATCGACCGGCTGACGACGACCGCCGAGGCGCACAACCGGGTCCAACTGGTCGAGGTCATGGGCCGGAGCCATGGCTGGATCGCGATCCACGCCGGTATCGCCGCCGGAGCCGACGTCATCTTGATCCCCGAGGTGCCGATGCCGCTCGAAGAGGCAGCCGAGGTCATCCGCAAACGGCACGAAGGAGGACGCAACTATTCCGTGGTCGTCGTCGCCGAGGGCATCGACGTGCGACGCGACGACGAGCTCCCCTCCGACGAATACGGCTTCGCCCGGCTTGGAGGGGTGTGTTACACGGTCGCTCCCGCCCTCGAGGAGCTCACCGGGTTCGAGACCAGGGTCACGGTGCTCGGCCACCTCCAGCGCGGGGGTACCCCGACGGCGCGAGACCGGGTATTGGCGACCCGGCTGGGAGCCGCCGCGGTCCACAGCGCACAGGCAGGGCGACGCGGCGTGATGGTGGCGGTACGAGGGACCGCGATCGTCCCCGTCTCCATGTCGGAGATCGGCGACGAGCCGCGAGGCGTGCCCCGAGAGCTCTACGAGGTGGCGCGGACCTTCTTCGGGTAGGGCGAATCGTCAGCGAGCGCCGCGCAACTCGTCGAGCACCTGCCGCAGGTCTTCGGGCAATGGGCTCTCTACCTCGATCCGCTCGCCGGAAACGGGGTGATCGAATCCGATGCCGGTGGCATGGAGGAAGACTCGGGGACTCCCCCCCGGCCGTCCGTAGACCCGGTCACCGGCGACCGGCAGCCCGATCGAGGCGAGGTGCACACGTATCTGATGGGTCCTCCCCGACTCCAGCCTCAGCTCGAGAAGCGTGAAGCCGTCGAACGACGCCATCGTACGGAAGTGGGTGCGTGCCGGCCGGCCCTCGGGATCGACCCGCATCTGCGTGGGGCGAGCCGGATCGCGCCGGATCGGCGCATCGATGGTGCCGGTGGGGATGTCCGGACGCCCGGCCACCAATGCGAGGTAGCGCCTCTCGACCGCACGCTTACGCATCGACGCCCGCAGACCCGAGTAGGCCTCCTCGTCCAGGGCGACGACGAGGAGACCCGACGTCCCGCGATCGAGCCGATGGACGATGCCCCACCGATCCTCGGCACCCACCCCGCGCACCTTCGGCCACCGACGGAGTATGCCCGCGGCCAGGGTCCCCGACTCGTGCCCCGCCCCGGGATGAGTCACCACCCCGGCCGGCTTGTCGACCACTGCCAAATGGGAGTCCTCGTAGAGGACCTCGAAAGGTACGTCCTCCGGCACCAGGCCGGGCTTCGCAGCGGGTATCTCGAATTCGATTGCTTCGCCCGCACTCAGCCGCCGCTTGGGGCTCACCGGTTCACCCTCCACCCTGACCCCGGCGGTCTGCACGAGCTCCCTGGCCTGCGACCGGCTCATGCCGGCGAGGCGGGACACGATCAGGTCCACCCTCTCGCCGTCGAGGTCGGCAGGGACCTCGGCCTTCATTCGCGTGTGAAGGCGAGTATCAGTGCCAGCAAGGCACCGATCGTGATCGCCGAGTCGGCGACATTGAACGATGGAAAGAACGAGAAGTCGATGAAGTCGATCACCTCGCCGTCGAGGAGGCCATCACCACGGAACATCCGGTCGGCGAAGTTGCCGAGTGCTCCGCCGAGGATGAGGCCAAGGGCCGCCGCTTCGGGACGATGGGGCACCTTTCGAACGACGATGAGGATGAAGACCACGATTGCGATCGCGAGCAGTGCGATGATCGATCCCGAGCCCTGGAGCAGGCTGAAGGCAGCGCCCGGGTTCGTGACGTACCGCAGTTGGAGGAAGCCGTCGATCAGCACGATCGGATCGCCGGGCAGGACCGTCGACGCCCACCATTTGGTGAGCTGATCGACGAGCAGTGCCCCTCCCGCGGCGACGAGGGCCGCGGCGCGCGGGGTCAGCGACGATTCGCCGAGCAATCGACGCACAGCTTCGTGTACGGGAGCGCGTCGAGCCGCGCCACCGGGATGGCATTCCCGCACTCGTCGCAGATCCCGTAGGTGCCGTCTTCGATGCGCGCCACCGCCTCCTCGATCTTGGCGAGGATGTCCTGGGCGTTCTGCCAGAGGGAGAGCTCCTTCTCCATCTCGAATGCGAGGGATCCGCCTTCGGCGGTGTTCGGATCGGGGCTGCGGTCGGACGACGTCTCGGTGAGGCGCACTTCCTCGCGCTCGGCCTCGATGTCGCGCACCATCCCCTCCAGCCGTTCCTGCTCCTCTTCGAGGCGTTTGCGGAACCGTTCGAGCGTGGACTGGGCGAGATCGCGTGCCATGGCCCTCCTCGGAGCGAGCGACGATACCACGGGCCAGGCGGCTGAACGCATGGTGGGATGAGGGCAGTCCCTGATTCCTCGATCGGCCAGCCGCCCTTAGCACAGCACCAGGCCTTCAGCCGGACATCGCCCTAGCTTTGGAGGGTGATGAGTCAGCATCCACTCGGCACCCTCGTCGATGTATGGGTCGTCCCCGGGGCCAGCCGCGACGAGATCGTCGGTGAGCATGGCGGTGCCTTGAAGATCAGAGTCTCGGCTCCTCCCGAGGCCGGAAAGGCCAACCTGGCCGTTGCCCGCCTGCTCGCAGAGCGTGTTCCCGGGCACCGCGCCGCAGTCGTCTCGGGTGAGAAGACCCGGCGAAAGCAGGTCCTCATCGAGGGAGTGACCGTCGACGCGGTCCGCAACGCCCTCGGCCTCGGCGGCTAGCGGGCCGGCGGTGGTGCGCTCATGCCCGAAATCTGCTGACAACTGAAAACTGTCAACCGATAACTGGGCACCTGACATCTGATATCTTCCTGGCGAGGCGCCGACGAGGACGCCATTCGGTCGGAATGGCCATCACCTCCGAGCCGCGGGAAGAGCGGGCCTTCGCCCGGGTAGAACCCGCCGGATTCCCTCCGATATCGGGGACACGAGCGGCCGCCCTTGGGGCGGCAAGCCGGGTGGTACCGCGGGCCTCAGCTCGTCCCGGCGGCAGCAGATGCGAGCCGACCGAGGACACGATGGCGAAGCCATTCGAGCGAGTCTCCCCCGACGTGTCCTTCCCCGCGCTCGAGGTCGAGATGCTCGACCTGTGGGATCGCATCGACGCGTTCCGCGAATCGGTGAGGCGGCGACCGGCCGACAACGAGTTCACTTTCTACGACGGCCCTCCCTTCGCCACGGGAAGCCCGCATTACGGGAATCTCCTGGCCGGCGTGCTCAAGGACATCGTCCCCCGATACTGGACCATGCGGGGCCACCGTGTGGAACGACGCTTCGGTTGGGACACGCATGGGTTGCCGATCGAGCTCGAGGTCCAGGAGGAGCTGGACCTGTCGGGGCCATCCGACATCGTCGAATACGGTGATGCCCGGTTCAACGAAGCCTGCCGTGAACGGGTCATGGAGAACACCGAGGCCTGGGAGTCGATCACCCGGCGCATCGGACGATGGGTCGACTTCGAGGACGACTACAAGACGATGGACCCCGACTTCATGGAGTCGGTGTGGTGGGTGTTCAAGCGTCTTTGGGACCTGGGCCTGGTCTACAAGGCGTTCAAGGTCCTCCCCTACTCCTGGGGAGCCGCCACGCCTCTTTCCAACTTCGAAGTGAACCTGGGGGAGTACCGCGACATCGAGGACCCCTCCATAACCGTTCGGCTCGAGGTGACCGAGGGCACCGGACCGGTGCTCCCCGGTGACGTGCTGCTCATCTGGACCACGACCCCCTGGACGATCCCGGCGAACCTCGGGGTGGCCGTCGGGCCCGACCTTCGGTATGTGAGGGTCGAAGCCCAGCTCGGGGGCCGCCCCGGCCCGTACTGGATCGCGGCCGAACGAGTGAACACGTACTGGCCCGATGGCGCCGATCCCACCGGTTCCGCATCCGGGGCGGATCTTGTCGGCACCCGGTATCGCCCTGCCTTGGATCACTTCTCCGGCCTGGCCGCCGAGGGCGCCTTCGTCGTCATCCCGAGTGACGAGGTGTCGCTCGACGAGGGCACCGGCCTCGTCCACATGGCTCCGGCTTTCGGCGAGGCAGATCTCGCGGCGTTCACCGCCGCCGGGCTCGATCACCTGCTGGTCGACCCGGTCGATGCGGTCGGGCGGTTCACCGACGCCGTCCCCGAGGTCGCCGGCGTGAACGTGAAGGATGCCGATTCGACCCTTGTCGGACTGCTCGAGGACAAGGGCGCGCTGGCTCGCAGCGAGCGGATCGTGCACGCCTACCCCTTCTGCTGGCGTACCCACACCCCGCTCATTTACAAGGCCATCCCGACCTGGTTCGTGGCCGTGGAGCGGATCCGGGACCGGATGGTCGAGCTCAACCGCAGCATCCACTGGGTGCCGGATCACGTCGGCAGCCGCCGCTTCGG
>JAUYIV010000244.1 GCA_030688105.1 Actinomycetota bacterium
CGCCGCATATACCTGCGCCTGGAGGTGGGATGCCATGCGTTGCTGGGCCCGCAGCACCACCACCCGGTCGTGGCCCGAGACCGCATCGACATCGATCGAAGCCAAGAACCCCGCCAACACCGGACCCGGCGGCATCCCATCCAGGCCCGCAGGAATCGGTTCAAACTCCCTATCGAACATACGTTCGACACTACCAACAGCCTGTGACGGAAAGTTCTAGCGCCGGGCCAAACCGGCAGGAATCTGCTTCTTCAGAGACCGCTACGGCGCGCCCGGGTCCGAGCCGTGCGATCGACCCCACACGAACCAATGCGCGCAGGGGTTGCGTGACGGGTACTAGCCGTCCACTTCCAGGGTTCCCACCATCCCGGCCTCGATGTGCCCCGGGATGTGGCACACGATCTGATAACTGCCGGCCTCGGGTGCGGTAAAGGTCACGGTCTCCGACTGGCCCGGATCGAGGTCGGCGGTCCCGGCGAGGGTGATCGCATCGGTCACCTCCGAGCCGGTGGTGACCTCCGCTCCGCCCTGGAGCAGAACCCAGCTGTGCTGGATCCCGCCGATGTTGGAGACATTGATGGTGACTTGCTCGCCTGCGGTGACCGTGATGGTCGCCGGGGCGAAGGCGAAGTCGTCGAGGGCGACCGACGCCTCGGTGGGGCCGTCGGGAGAGGAGCCGTCGTCGCCGCACGCGCCGATGAATAGCAGGAGGACGAGGAGAGCCGTGCGCACCTTCATGACCTGAACCAGTCCTTCTCGTGAGCGACCGGGCACAGTAGCGGCAATCCCGGGTTGGCCCACCACCGCGCCAAACTATGGGTATGGCCACATCACTCACATCCGAGCAGAAGCAGGCACTCGGGGAATCCCACCCCTCATGGTCGATCGAAGGCGAGGAGGTCTCGCGAACCTTCCAGTTCGCCGACTTCGCGGAGGCGATGGGATTCGTCAACCGGGTGGCGCTCGCCGCCGAGAAGGCCGACCACCATCCCGACATCGACATCCGCTGGAACGAGGTGACGCTGGTGTTCTCCACCCATTCCGCCGGAGCTCTCACCGAGCGTGATCGCTCGATGGTCGAGACAATCGACGGGTGGTTGGGCTGAGGCGCTGATCGCCCCCACGGGCGGGCGACACGTCGATCGGTGTAGGTTCAGCATCACCGAGATGCGTGCGCTCCAGGCCCCACGGATCGGACGGCTCGCCGTCCTCGCGCTTGCCCTCGCCCTCGTCGGGGCCTGTGGTGGCACCGCCGCCTCGAATCCGGTGACCACGTCGACCACCTCGACCTCCACGACCAGCCCCACGACGACCACCACGACCACCACGACCACGACGCTGCCGCCCACCACGACCACCACCCTTCCGCCGGCGGTTCCCGTGGTTGGCTGGGAGGGCGAAGGCGTCAGAGAGGTCTCGGTGACGATGGAGTTCGACTACCCGTCGTGGACACCCGACCTGATCGCCTCTGTCCATCAGGCCCTCCGTCAGATAGGGATCGACCCCATCGGTGGGCCTGAGGTGATGCTCGATCTCCAGCTCGATGGATCGGCCCGGTCGGCGCAATACACCGACCTGGGCACCTGCTACACGGGCGCAAGGATCACCGGAGTGGCTCGCCTCACCTCCGAGGGCAGGGACGATCTCAGCGTGACCGTCCAAGGAGACGTCGCCACCCCCTTCCTCATCTATCCCGGCCAATGCGGGGAGGCCCCGGAGGAGTCACCGTTCGACGACGCGTTCGACGTTCCGCTCATCGAGGTGATGGCGGCGCTCTTCGGAGATGCCTCGGTGCCATATCTGACTGAAGTCGTTGACCGGGACCCGAGCGGAGATCTGGACGTAATACTCGCCTCCAAGCGCGCCGCGCTCGACGCGTTTCATGAGATGGACCGCGACTCAATCCCCGTCGACACGACCTACGAGTTCCTGGGAGCGGCCATCGTGACGATCTACCTGATCACCCCCGACCCGGAGTTCGGAATGGACCCCGCCAGCCGCGACTATGAGCGCGCCCTGCGTCGAGTGCTCCTCGACTACTCGGACACCGACTTCGGGTTCACCGAAGACGACTCCATCGCAGTATGGGAGATCTGGCTCGAGGAGTGGTACGCCGGCCAGACCGGCAACGGGCCGTAGGAGTGGCGAGCGAGGCCCCCCTCAATCCCGCGGCAATAGGGCCAACTGACGCGACTGGGCGACGAGGCGGCCGGTCGAGTCCCAGACCTCGCCGTCCTCTTCGAGGAAGCCTCCGGTGATGAAGCGGGTGGTGAAGGAGCACCTCAGCCATCCCGGGGCGGGCCGAGCCCGCACGTGGGTGGTGAGCTCCAGGGTCGGCACCCACGCCACCGGAAGATCGGCGAAGAAGATCGTGGGCGGGAAGGCGTCGACCGCCACCAGCAGCGCCATGGTGTCGATGGGCTCGTCGTCTCGGAGCCGGAACCAGCCGCTCACCCGGGGCACTCCGGGCAGGCCGCCGAAACGGGCGTGGTCGGGGTGGAGCCTCAACTCGATCATTCCCACGAACGGCGGCGGGAAGGTCTCGGTCGGCTCGACGGGTACACACTCCTCGGGTGGCGGAAGGTCGGGCGGGCCCGACTCGAGCCGCTCGGCCCCGGTAACCGGCTCGAGCTCGCCGAAACTCCCCAGGATCGACACCAGTGCCCGCTCCGGTGAGGAGAGAATCGCCGACGCCGTAGAGAAGCGGCGTCCCGCCTTGAGAGTCCGCGTCTCGACCGTCA
>JAUYIV010000248.1 GCA_030688105.1 Actinomycetota bacterium
CTCGCTCGATGGCTGCCTAGCTGACTCGGGGTTGCCCTCGCCTGACGCGTAGGAGTCTCCGATCGCCACCACCAACAGATCCTCCACGACGAAGTCCTCGACGACGCCTGTCTCGAGAGTCGCCCAGCCGAACCTGATACCGGCCCGGACATCGACGGTGTATGCGCCCTCAGGAAGCGAGACCTTCAGCTCGGGAAGCGTCGTCACGTGGTGGAGCGGCGTCGTCAGCGCGCCCCCCGACACGTACCACCGGTAGTCCACCACCGGAAGGCTCGCGGGATCCACCGAGGTGCCCGTGAGCCCGACCTGGAACTCGACTTCGAACCTCGGCTCGGCACACGCTCCGGGGCATGAGCCGGGGGCCCGGTTGTGGGCGTACTCGGGCGTGTTGGGGATGTCGATGAACCCGTCGCCGTCCGCATCCATCCCGAAGCGGTCCGCGATCGACCATGTCACGATCGGCCGGATCACGGGAGAGCCCTCCCCCGCCCAGGCGGCGGGGGCAGGGAGAGCCCCGGCCAAGAGGACGACGGCGAGCACCGTCGCAACCGGGAAGCGGGTCCATGCCATGGGAGCACCGTAGAGCGTTCTTGGGTTCTCGTGTCAGATATCGGGTATCTCTAGCGTCATCGGCTGTCAGCCTCTGATATCTGAAATCTGAAATCTGACAGCTTTGGCGCCAGCCGCCTACCCACGCTCGCGGAACCACTCTGTGAAGCTCCGGCACCGCCCATCGGCATCGAACTCCAAGGCGAAGCAGTTGTCGTACACGGCACGGACCTCGGCGTGGTCCGGTGCGGTGAAATAGCGGCTCCATCCCGTGGCCGCGACTCGGTCGCCCTCTACGGCGAACGGCTGGTACTCGGCTTCGAACGTTCCCGCCTGGTCGGGGTCCTCGAACCAAGAGTCGACGACCGCGTCCCTGCCGACCACCGGAGGGTCTGCGGGGTGATAGCGGTACTCGACGTCGGCGGAGAAGAGGTCCGCGATCGCGTCGCGGTCATACGACTGCCACGCGGCCACATAGCGGGCGAGCCAGTCGGCGGCGACGGCACGGTCCATCTGCGAAGCACCTTCCCTCTTCGGATCGCGCAGACTACGCGGTTCTCGCCGCCGGGACCACGCTCGTAGACTGCCCTGCCGTGATGGCGCGAGCAGCGATGCGATTGGTGGCAGCCTTCACCGCGGTGGCGATGGTGTCGACGGCGTGCGCCGCCAGCGACACCGCCGAGTGCAACCGTACCGTCGATCCGTCCAGGTCGGTGGCCCGCGTCTGGAACGAGGTGCTCCTCGACGCCATTCGTCGCGACGCCCCCGCTCCCACGGTCCACGCCCGCAACCTGTTCCACGTGTCCGCCGCCATGTGGGACGCCTGGGCCGCCTACGACCCCGACGCCAGCGGGTATTTCGTCGACGAGTATCACCGGGCCCGGGACGTGACCGCGGCCCGGGAAGAGGCCATGAGTTACGCCGCCTACCGGCTGCTCTCCCATCGATTCGCTCGCTCCCCCGGCGCCGGCGAGTCGCTCGGTGATTTCGAGTCGACGATGGAGTCGCTCTGCTACCCCTCCACGAAGGCGAGCGGGCTGGGCAGCTCCCCGTCAGCGGTCGGGAACAGGATCGCTGAGGCCGCGATCGCATTCGGTGGGTCCGACGGATCGAACGAGGCGGACGGATACCGCGGCCAATACGCACCGGTCAACCTCCCGCTCGCCGTGGCCAAATCCGGCACCCGGATGGAGGATGCCAACGCATGGCAGCCCCTGTTCATCCCCCGCCTCCCGGGCGACGTCTCGGCGCCCCTGCCTCAGCAGTTCCTCAGCCCTCATTGGACCGAGGTCACACCGTTCGCCATCGAGTCCATCGACGACCTCGACCCCGGCCCACCTCCATACCTCGGAGACCCCTCCGGCGATCGGGCGTTCAAGGATTCCGCGGTCGAGGTGATCCGCTACTCGAGCTACCTCGATCCCCGAGAAGACCAGACGATCGACATCAGCCCGGGGCACATGGGCGACAACCCGCTCGGCAGCGGCGACGGGGACGGGCGCGAGCTGAACCCCGTCACCGGTGAGCCCTACGAGCCCAACCTCGTGGCTCTGGGGGACTTTGGACGGGTCCTCGCCGAGTTCTGGGCCGACGGGCCGAATTCGGAGACGCCACCCGGCCATTGGAACACCATCGCCAACTTCGTCTCCGACTCCCCCCTGCTGGTTCGCCGCATCGGCGCGGAGGGGCCTGAGGTCGATCGGCTCGAGTGGGACGTGAAGCTCTACTTCGCCCTCAACGGCGCGGTCCACGATGCTGCGATCGTCGCCTGGTGGGCCAAGTGGTACTACGACTACACCAGGCCGATTTCGATGATCCGGTACATGGGAGGTCTCGGTCAGTCGACCGATCCCGAGGGCGGTTCGTATCACCCCGACGGGCTCCCCCTCGTCGACGACCTGATCGAGGTGATCACCGAGGCGTCGAGCGCTCCCGGAGAGCGCCATGCCCATCTCTCCGGCCATGTAGGGGAAGTGGCCATCCGGGCATGGATGGGCGGGCCCGACGACCCGGAGGCCGAGGTCGGGGGCACCGGGTGGATCCGGGCGGTCGACTGGATGCCCTATCAGAAGGCCACGTTCGTCACCCCCCCGTTCCCCGGGTACGTGTCGGGTCACAGCACCTTCAGCCGGGCCGCCGCCGAGGTTCTGGCGGCATTCACTGGGAGCGAGTACTTTCCCGGCGGCCTGGGCGAGTGGGAGGTTCCCGCCGGCAGCCTCCAGTTCGAGGCCGGCCCGGCCGCTCCGGTGACTCTGCAGTGGGCTTCGTACTTCGACGCCTCTGATCAAGCCGGCATCTCGCGGCTGTACGGCGGCATCCACGTCCGCGCCGACGACTTCGCCGGGCGGGTCATGGGGTCGATCTGCGGAATTCAGGCGTGGGAGAAGGCGCGGCAGTACTGGACAGGATCAGCCGAAGAGCCATGAACTCGGCGCTCAGGCGGGGTCGGTGAACCGGCGGGCCAGCTCCCGCAGCATTCCGACTGCCAGAGCAGGCTCGCGTTCGAGCAGATCGAGCAGATCGTCACGCCGAATGGCCAGCGCTCTCAGAGGCTCGGACACGATCACGCGTGCCGCCCGGGGGGCATCGGCGAGCACGGCGAGCTCGCCGAAGAACGAGCCTTCCCCGCGCTCGAGATGAGTCCCGTCGGGCAGGTCGATCCGCACCGCCCCTTCTTCGATTATGAAGACGCCGGTGCCCGCCTGACCCCGTTCGATGAGCACTTGACCCTTGGGGGCCTCGAATTCGGTGGCAAGGGAGGCGATCCGCTCGAGCGCATCGTTGTCGAGCCCCGAGAACAGCCTCACCTGTCGAAGCTTGCCGATCTGCGGCGTGGTCACGCCCCGGAGCGTAGTTGGCGTTCGGCGGATCACCGGGCGTCGAGTGTCCGTTTCGAGGTGGCGTGCCAGAATCCTCGGATGGAGCCGCGATTGAGCCTGGTGACCCTCGGAGTCGGCGATCTGGCCCGGGCGCGTCGGTTCTACGAGGCCATGGGGTGGACGACCGACTCGGCCCGGGAGGACGATGTCGTCTTCTTTCAGGCTGGTGGCCTGATCCTGGGATTGTGGGATCGCGTCAGGCTGGCCGAGGACAGCGGCGTGGATGATTCCGGGGAATGGGGCGGAATGACCCTCGCCCACAACGTCCGGTCCGCCGCCGATGTCGATCGAGTGGTCGAGGAGGCCCGGTCTGCGGGGGCCACGGTGGTCCGCGAGCCTGCGGAGACCTTCTGGGGTGGTTACTCGGGGGCGTTCCTCGACCCGGACGGCCACCCGTGGGAGGTCGCCTTCAACCCGTTCTGGACCCTCGATGAAGACGGATCCGTGCGGCTTCCTCCCCCGAAGTGACCTATTCGGTGATGCTCTCCGCCCAAGAGCCAAGGGTCGGGGTGAGAGCTGTGCCCGCCCGATGGGCCGGGAGGCTGGCGATCATCGTCGGCCTCTTGCTGATCGTCCTGCCACTGCGACCGCCCCTCGCCCTCGCCGCGGGCGACCTCGAGATCGCCGCCGAGGCGGCGGGTTCTTCACCCGGATCGGCCTCATCGGAGAGGATCCCGAGTTGGAGTGGATGGAGGCCGTGGACCGCTTCGCGGTCGATGACCTGGAAGGGGCGATCTTCGAGTCGAACGACGTGATCGGCCTGATCTACAACGCCGCGGACATCGGCCAGATGCGGGTGTTGTGGGCGTCTT
>JAUYIV010000252.1 GCA_030688105.1 Actinomycetota bacterium
CCAGGTCGACCAGCATCACGTGCTCGGCGGCCTCCTTGGGGTCGGCGAGAAGCTGCCGCTCGAGGAGACGGTCCTGATCGTCGTCCACGCCGCGCCGCCGGGTGCCCGCGATCGGCCGCAGCTCCGCGATCTCACCGCGCAGCTTGACCAACGCCTCCGGGGAGCTTCCCACCACCTGCAGGTCCCCCAGGTCGAGGAAGTACATGTAGGGGGACGGGTTGAGGAGCCGAAGCGCCCGATAGACCGAGAAGGGGTTCAGGTCGGTCTGACCCGAGAACCGGATGGAGAGGACGAGCTGGTAGACGTCGCCGGCTGCGATGTGACGCTTGACCCGGCGAACCCCATCCATGAACTCGCCCTTGCCGAGACTCGGGGTGGATGGCCGGCGGCCTCCGGCGGCGGCGGGCACCTCGACCGGCCCGCTCAGGGCGGCGACGACCTGGGCGCGGAGCGCCGCCCGATCGGCGTCCGACCCTGAATGGAGCAGGGCGATTCGCCGGGTGAAGTGGTCGAACACCAGCTGGGACTCGGTCGCCATGTAGGCGCCGAGCGGCGTGGATGACGAATGGGGAGACGCCGGAAGCCGGTACAGGTGCCGCACCATGTCGAATGCGGCCACCCCCACCAGCCCGCCATTGAAGGGCTGCCCGAGGATGGCGGGGCCAGTGCGTGGCGCGCCACCGGCTGCCGACCTCAGCCCGTCGAGCAGGTCGCTCGAGACGAGATCGCCGTCGGCGGTCACCCCGGCCTCCGAGACCCGGATGCGGGAGGTCCTGCCGAAGCCGATGAACGAGTACCTCGCCTGGCCGCCCCGCTCGACGCTCTCGAGCAGATGGCGCGGCCCCAGGCCGGCGAGCCGCAGGAACGCCGAGACCGGAGTGTGAAGATCGGCCGCTATGTCGAAGGGTGCCTGCATGCCTCCTCGATCCGTGTCGGGGACCGTGAGGAGGGCGACCAGAATGCGACAAACCCACCTCACGGGAGGTGGGTTGGATGCTTCTGGGTGTCAGGTGTCAGATTCTGAGCCGCGTGTCGCCCACCTCAATATGGCGGCGACCACCACCACTGACCGGCTGCGACGGTGTTGGTACGGCTCATTGGCCAGAAGTTGTACCAGTCGACCCCGGCGGCGTCAACATCCAGGCGGCCGGGTGAGGTGACCGAGAGCCGCTGCCGGCGGTGCCGGCTCGCCGGCGTTCTTACACTCACCGGCGTGAGTCGGCCGCCCAGGGTGCGGGTTTCGCCTGACACCCGAAAGATCCTGGCTTCGCAGGCGCTCCGGGCGTTTGCCTACGGGTTCGGCGCCGTGCTCCTGGGTTCCACCCTCGCCTCCCGCGGGCTCGGCCACGTCGCGGTCGGCATGGTGCTCGGCTCCATCCTGGCGGGAACGGTGCTCGCCCAGCTCGTGGTGGCGCGGTTCGCCGAGGTCTGGGGCCGCCGCCGCCTCTACATCGCCCTCTACCTCGCACTGGCACTGGCGGGTGCCGTTTTTGCCGTCGGCAGCCCGATGTGGGCCCTCGTCCTGGTATCGCTCAGCGGGGCGCTGTCGACCGAGGTCGTCGAGTCGGGCCCGTTCACCTCTCTCGAGCAGGCGATGCTGGCGAGCCGGATCGACCCCGACCGGCTCGCTGCGGGCTTCGGCTGGTACAACGCAGTGGCGACGGCGGCCGGGGCCGTGGGGGCGCTCGCCGCCGGGCTTCCCTCGCGGGTGCGCGCCATATGGCCCGGGGCGCCATCCGACCAACGCTGGTTCATGCTCCTGACGATCGCCGCGGTCGCCGGCGCCGCCGTGGCCTGGTCGCTGTCGCCAGCCATCGAGCCCGGTGCCAGCGAGGAGGGAAGCGCCTCCCGCCTCGGAGACTCGCGGCCCGCCATCAGGCGCCTGTCGACGTTGTTCGCCGTCGACTCGTTCGGCGGCGGCTTCGTCGTGCAGTCCTTTATCGTCTACTGGCTCACCACGCGATTCGACGCGTCGCTCGGGGTCCTCGGGCTCACGTTCGCCTCCATCGGCGTGCTCCAGACGCTCTCGTTCCTGGCCGCCCCGCTCATCGCAAAACGATTCGGGTTGCTCAACACCATGGTCTTCACCCACCTGCCGTCGAACCTTCTCCTCGCTTCGATCGCGTTCGCCCCCAACCTGGCGGCGGCGATCTGGCTTCTACTCGCTCGCACCGCCCTGTCACAGATGGACGTGCCCACACGCCAGGCGTACGTGATGACTCTGGTGCCACCTCCCCGGCGGGCCGCCGCCGCGGCGTACACCAACCTGGCGCGTTACGTGGTGCGGCCCGTGGGCCCAACGCTCGCCGGCGCGGCTCAGGCGATGGCGCTGGGGCTGCCATTCCTCGCCGCTGGAGCCATCAAGACCATATACGACCTGGCCCTGTGGCGATCCTTCCGCGACGTGCGCCCCGATCACTCTTCGAGTTGAGCCAAGAGCCAGGAGTCAAGAGCCAAGTCTTCTCTGGTCTTGATCCTTGACTCTTGACTCTGCGACGGGCGACGGGCCAGCGAGCCAAGAGCCAAGACTTCTCTGCTCTTGATCCTTGACTCTTGACTCTTCGACGGGCGACGGGCGACGGGCCTGGCGGCGGAGCCCGACGACCAGCGGCTGCTGGAAGGGGGGTCGTTCGTCTACGACGCCCTGTACGAGTGGTGCCGGCATCAACTGCGCACCCCTGCCAACATCGCGTCATGAACCGCACCCAACTGATCGAGCGCTACCGCACCGGGCACCAGGCCGTCGTCGACGCCCTCTCCGGGAAATCCGACGAGAGACTCGACCGTCGTGACGGCGACGAGTGGAGCGCACGGATGGTGGTTCACCATCTCGCCGACGCGGAGGCGACGGCGTTCGTACGGCTCCGTCGCCTGCTCGCCGAAGATCAGCCGGTGATCCACGGATACGACGAGGCAGAGTTCGCCCGCCGCCTCCATTACGACCGGCCGATCGAACCGTCGCTGGCGGTGCTGGCGGCGGTCCGAGCGTCGAGCCTCCAAATGCTCGAGAGCCTCACCGACGAGGAGTGGGAGCGTGCCGGCACGCACTCCGAGTCGGGGCGTTACTCGGTCGACGACTGGCTGCGGATCTACGCGGGGCACGCCCACGACCACGCCGACCAGATCCGCAAGGCAATAGGCAGCAGCTAGCCGAATCGAGAGCCAAGCGTCAAGACCTCTCTGCTCTTGATTCTTGATTCTTGATTCTTGATTCGTCGCTCTTCGACGGGCGACGGGCAACGGGCGACAGAGGCCTGGCGGCGGAGCCCGACGACCAGCGGCTGCTGGAAGGGGGGTCGTTCGTCTACGACGCCCTGTACGAGTGGTGCCGGCATCAACTGCGCACCCTGCCAACATCGCGTCATGAACCGCACCCAACTGATCGAGCGCTACCGCACCGGGCACCAGGCCGTCGTCGACGCCCTCTCCGGGATATCCGACGAGAGA
>JAUYIV010000255.1 GCA_030688105.1 Actinomycetota bacterium
CGGGTCACCCTGAACGCGGTTGACGCCGCGTTCTGCGACGACGAGACGCGAGAGCAGATTCGTGGGCAGGTAGAGGCTGGGTACTGAAGAAGCAAGAGTCAAGAACCAAGACTTTCGATTCGGGACTCGAGCCAATCGGCAATGGTGGCGATCGCCTGCGCTCCCCCCTCCTCGTTGAAGGACTCGTGACGGAACGACGGGAAGAGCACCCTTTCGACCCCGGGAAGCTCGCCCAGCGGGGCGCTGATGGGTGGCGGCACGATGGTGTCGGCGCCTCCGTGGATCACCAGGGTCGGGACCTGGAGCCGGGCGAACTGCGCTCGCGCTCGGTCACCGGCGCGCAGCGCGGCCCTTCCCAGGCCGAGGGTGGTGCGCGCGTGTAGCAGCGGATCGGCGAAATACCTCTCGCCCACCGTGGGGTCACGGCACAGCTGCGCCCCGTCGAGTGCGTTCCCGATCTCCTTGTTGGGCGACACGACGCCGAGGACTCGCGCCGCGATCTTCTTGTACAAGGGGATGGCCGCATCGACGGCAGGGGCGGAGAGAACCAGCAGGTCGGGCCCGGGCCGGTCCGAGAGCGCATAGGACAGCGCAATGAGTCCGCCGAGGGAGTGTCCGAGCAGGACTACGGGGACTCCGAGATGGCGCGCCGATGCGATGTCCCCGGAGAGGTCGTCGAGGTATTCATGCCAGTCGTTCACCGCGGCGCGTCGGCCGTCCGAGCGGCCAAATCCCCGGAGATCGGTGGCACGCACGTCGTGACCGCGGGCGGCGAGCGCGGCACCGACGTGTTCGTACCGGCCGGCGTGTTCTGCGATCCCGTGGACGAGCACCACCGCCGATCGGGGATCACCCGTCGGCCGCCAGCGCCGGGTGAAGAGCAAGATACCGTCCGTGGCCCGACGCGATCCGGTCTCGGCGTTCATCGGCCGCCGCCCCTCTCCATGTCCCAGGTGAGCACGGGTTGGCGGGCGGCGAGCGCGTCGTCCGGCCGGGATACCGGGGTGTTGTGCGGTGCGCGTTGGACGTGCTCGGGATCCACAGCCGCCTCGCCGGCGATCGCAAGCAGCGCTTCCGCGATCGCCTCGACCGTCTCCAGCGACTCCGTCTCGGTCGGCTCGACCATCAGGGCCTCCTCCACGACGAGGGGGAAGTAGACCGTGGGAGCGTGTATGCCTCGATCCAGCAGTGCTTTGGCCACGTCCATGGCCCTGACCCCGGTTTGCCGCTTCAGTGCAGCTGCCGATGCCACGAACTCGTGCATACACGGTGCCGGATAGGGGATCTCATAGGCCTCCGACACCAATGATTCGAGGTAGCGGGCGTTGAGCACCGACCGCTCGGCCACTCGGCGGAGCCCGGGGCCTCCCAGAGCCCGCATGTAGGCAAGGGCGCGCAGCACGACCAGGAAGTTGCCGTGGTTGCCGTGGACCCGTCCGATCGTCGACGCCGGCATCTCCCATCGGAGTCGGTCGCCGTCGCGTACCGGGAGCGGGCCCGGCAGGAACTCGACGAGCCTGTCGACGACGGCCACGGGACCGGCCCCAGGCCCGCCGCCTCCGTGAGGCGTGGCGAAGGTCTTGTGAAGGTTGGAGTGGACGATGTCGAACCCCATGTCTCCAGGGCGGGCGACTCCGAGGATGGCGTTGAGGTTGGCCCCGTCGTAGTACACGAGTCCGTCGACCTCATGGACGATCCGAGCCATCTCGACGATGTCCTCCTCGAAGAGGCCGAGCGTGTTCGGGTTGGTCAGCATCAGTCCGGCAACGTCGTCGTCGACGGCGGTGCGCAGCGCGTCGAGGTCGACCATGCCCCGTTCGTCGCTGGGGAGCTGGGCGACCGAGTACCCGGCGAGGGTCACCGACGCCGGGTTGGTGCCGTGCGCCGAGTCGGGGATCAGGATCGTCCCCGGCTTGCGCCCGCGCGAGCGGTGATAGGCACACATGATGAGCAGGCCAGTCAGCTCGCCGGCGGCCCCTGCCGGCGGCTGAAAGGTGGCGCGGGCCATGCCGGTGAGACGACACAGGATCTCCTCGGCCTCCATGAGGACTTCGAGGGCTCCCTGGGTGGTGTGGGCGGGCTGAGATGGATGGAGGTTGCGGAATGCAGGGTGCTCCGCCGCCCAGTCACAGACCTTGGGGTTGTACTTCATCGTGCATGATCCGAGGGGATACGCCCCCAGATCGACGGCGAAGTTCCGATGAGCCAGCCGCGTGTAGTGCGCCACCAGGTCGCGCTCCGCGACCTCCGGAAGCGCCGGTGGGCCCGGGGCGAGCTCCGGTATCTCGATGTCACCGTCGGGCACGTCGAGGGGAGGGAACGACCAGGCCTGCCTTCCGGGAGACGACAGATCTCTCAACGTTGGCTCTGCGGAGCCGCCCATGAGCGGCGATGCGGTCGCCCGGCCGCCGGGTTCAGGCATCAGACACCACCTTTTCGAGCGCTTCGGCGTACGAGTCGAGCTGGTGCCGGGTGCGTTTCTCGGTGACTGCCACGAGAAGCCCTCCGGGAAGCTCGGGGTAGTCGCCCGACAATGGGACACCGGCGAGGAATCCCCGATCCGCCATGGCAGCCACGGCATCGTCAGGATCGAGGGGCAGCAGCAACGGGAACTCCCGGCCGAACGGTGCCTCCACCGCGAGCTTCACGCCCCGGATCTCGGTGACCCGATGTGCCAGGTACCGGGCCTTTTGCATGGACTGCCTGCCGACCTCTACGAGCCCGTTCGGGCCGAGCCAAGCGAGATGGACGGCGGCGGCGATCGCATTCAGTGTCTGATTGGTACAGATGTTCGACGACGCCTTCTCACGGCGAATGTCCTGCTCCCGGGTGCGCAGGGTGAGGGTGTACGCCGGACGGCCCTCGCGGTCGAAGGTCTGCCCCACCAGCCGGCCGGGGAGCCGACGCAGCAGCTCCATCGTCGTGGTGAACAGTCCGAGGACTGGGCCGCCGAATGACATGGGGTTTCCGAGCGGCTGACCCTCGGCAAAGGCGATGTCACATCCGGCCGCACCGGGGCTGCGTATGATGCCAAGGAGCATCGGGTCGACTTCGGCGATGGCCAGCGCCCCGGCGCCGTGAGCGAGCGTCACCGCGGCGTCATAATCCTCGATGACGCCGAGGTGGTTGGGCTGGGAGAACACCACGGCGGCAGGCTCCGGGCCGGCATCCGGCGCCCAGGCGGTACGTCCGCCCACCATGGGGTGCTCGACGATCTGCAGCTCGCGGGCTCTGGCAAAGGTCGTGATGATCTCGCGGGTGTGAGGATGCAGACCCCGCGAGATCCAGACTCCCTTGCGTCCGGTGTGCCCCACCGCGAGGTTGACGGCTTCGAGGCCCGCCGAGGCGCCGTCATACAGGGAGGCGTTGGCCACGGGGAGCCCCGTGATGGCCGCAATCATCGACTGATACTCGAAGAGCGCCTGAAGGACGCCCTGGGACACCTCGGCCTGATAGGGCGTGTACGACGTCACGAACTCGGGCCTCAGGGTCAGCGCTCGGACGACCGGGGGAAGGTAATGGTCGTAAATTCCGCCACCGGCGAAGCAGATCAGGCCCGGCGTGTTCCTCGCCCCGAGATCGTCGATGTGCCGCATCAGCTCGAGCTCGGACAGGGGTTCGGGCAGCCCGAGGTCTCCGCTCACCCGAACCTCCGCCGGGAGGTGGGCGAAGAGGTCATTGGGCTCGGCGAGGCCGAGCCTGGTCAGCATCGCATGGACGTCGGCGTCGGTGTGCGGGGTGAAGTCCATCTAATGCCCTATGAATGGGGGGTTGACGCGCGGTGCCGCGATCCATTCCCCCCGGATCGCCACCTCGACCGAATCGACGTTCTCGCCGGGGTCTGGCGCCAGGTAACCCATCCCGATCCCGACCTCGAGCGTCGGGCTGAAGTTCCCGCTGCTGACGGAGCCCGCAGCGGGTCCGGCCCGGAGCGGATAGCCGTGGCGGGGCACCCTCCGATCCTCGAGGGCGAATCCGACGAGCCGCTTGCGCAAGCCCTCGTCGCGTTGGCGTGCCAGGGCATCTCTGCCCACGAAGTCATGGTCCCACCCGACCACCCAGTCCAGCCCCGCCTCGAGCGGGGTCGTCTCACGGTCGAGATCCTGCCCCCACAGCGGATACCCCATCTCGAGGCGGAGGGTGTCGCGCGCCCCGAGGCCGCACGGCCGCGCTCCGGCTTCGACGACTCGGGAGAAGACGGCCTCGGCATGGCCGCTCTCGATCACGATCTCGGCGCCCCTTTCCCCGGTGTAGCCGGTCCCGGCGGCGATCATCGGGCTCGGCCCTTCGCCGGCTTCGACCCGGAAGCGCGACGGGTGGACTCCCACGGCCTGGTCGAGGATGGCGGCGCTGTCCGGCCCCTGCACCGCGATGAGAGCCGTCTCGGAACGCCGATCCTCTACACGGGTCCCCATCGGGGCCGCCGACCGGAACCTTTCAACGATCTCGTCGCTGTTGCCGGCGTTGGGGAGCACGAGGAAGTCGGCGTCCTCGAGCCACCAGACGATGATGTCGTCGACCACTCCCCCGCCATCGTCGAGCAACATGGTGTACTGGGCCCGGCCCGGTTCGATCCGGTCGATGTCGTTGCACAGAAGGCGGGAAACCAGCCCATGGGCGTCGGGACCGGCCAGCCGAAACCTGCCGAGGTGCGACACGTCGAACACGCCGCAGCGGGTGCGGACGGCACGATGCTCGGCGAGCGTGCCCTCATACTGAAGCGGCATCTCCCAGCCGCCGAAATCGGTGAAACGGGCCCCCAGGCGTTCGTGCGCGGCATGCAGCGGTGACTGGGAAGGCACGAGCGGAGGATAATCAGCCTCCAGCCTCCAGCCTCCAGCAAGAGCGGTCAATGAAAAACGGCTCTCTTGCTGGAGGCTGAAGGCTTCAAGCTGGGGGCTACCCGGCTTCGGTCTCCCCCAGATTCACCACCTGGACCGGGCCGGGGATTCTCGTCGGGGCCGGTGGCTCCTCGAGGGCATCAGGGGGTTCCAGGTCGTACTTGATGAGCAGGTGGAGGAAGTCTCGCTGGTAGAAGATCTTGCAGTGGACGTGGGGGTGGTTCTCCCTCAGCAGCCTTACCTTTCGGTTCTTCTTGGTGACGAGCTTTTGGTTCATCGTCGTTCTCTCGATGAACATGTCCTCGTCGGGGAGATAGAAGTCCGGAGTGAACCAGCCGGTGGCCTCGCGGTCTCCGTCGAACTCGATCGGGAAGGACTTTGGCTCGTACTCCCAGGCGATCCCGTAGAAGTCGAGGAGTCGGGCGAACTGCCGCTCGCTGTCGTGGGCGAATTCGACGAGGTCGGCCGGGGTCTGGAAGTCGACGGTCAGCTCATGCCTCCCGGGTCGCGGGTACCGGCTCGGCCGCTTCTGGGTGATCGGGGAAGAGCCGGTGGATGTCGCCTTCGAGCTCCTGCTGCACCGGACCCACCGCAATGCCGAACACGCCCTGCCCCCGGCGGAAGACGTCGACCACTTCGTCGGCACTGTGTGCCGCGTAAATCGTCGAACCGTCGGACAGCAGTGTGACCTCCTCGAGCGGCCTCTCGCTCTGGAGTTGGTCACGCAGGAGCTCCATCGCCTGTCGGATCTTCTTGAGGCTCATTCCCGCGTCGAGCAGACGCTTGATCACGCGGAGCTGGACGATGTCCCCGAAGGAGTACAGGCGCTGCGAGCCGGACCCGCTGGCCGACTGGAGGGACGGCTTGAGGAGATCGGTTCGCGCCCAGTAATCGAGCTGTCGATAGGTGATCCCGACGACATTGCACACCTGTGGGGCGCGATACCCCTGCTGTACGTCAGCCACGACGCCTCCCTGACTTCCTCAAAGCTTACACCGCCGTAATTCCCCACCGGGAACTACCGCCTTGAAAGTTAGAGATCGCGCAGCCCGGTTGTCAACAACCCCCTGTGGATAAGCCCCTGCCGACCGGGTCGGGCAAAGCCGTTCACAGTGGACAGTCGATCGTCGATTGCAGAGCTCAGCCGGCATAATCGCGCAGCTTCTCCACCTGCTCCGATGTCCCGATGGCGACGATCATCTGACCCGACTTGAGGCGGTGGTCGGGGTCGGGGTTGAAATGGAGCTCACCGTCTGGGGTCTCGACCGCAAGCACCAGGGCACCACTCTGCTTCCTGATCTCGGATTCGCGGAGGCTCTTCCCATGGAGCGTCGAGTGGGGGTCGATCTCGATGCCTTCGATTCGGAGTTCCATGAGGCGGCCGTGGAGTATCACGTCGACGAACTCGTCCAGGCGAGGTTCGGCGGCCAAAGCGGCGAGCCGGTGAGCGCCGACGAGTTGGGGTGACACCACCCGATCGGCTCCGGCGAGGCGGAGTTTCTGCTGGGCCTCCAACTCGGTGGCGCGGGCGATCACCGGCAATTCGGCGCGGCGGTTCTTCGCAGAGAGCACGATGACGAGGTTGTCGTTGTCGTTTTGGACGCAGGCGATGAGCGCCCGGGCCCGATCGATGCCGGCTTCACCCAGTATCTCGTAACGCGTGGCATCGCCGGTCACGACCAGGGCCCCCTCCGCGACGCCCGCAGCGGCCGCTTCGGCAGCCGACTCGACGACGACCACGGAGATGTCCTCCTCGCGCAGCGCATGCCACACGTTGCGACCGACACGTCCGAAACCGCAGACGATCACGTGGTCCTGGAGTCGATCGATCTGGCGGTTCATACGCCTCCGTCGCGGCTCGCCCCCGAGAAAGCGCTCGAGGCCGATCTCGACGGCGGTGGCAGCAGTGTAGAGAGCGGTGCCTACCCCGACGACGATGATCACCGTCGTCATCGCTCGACCTGCGCCCGACAGGGGGAAGATCTCGCCGAAGCCCACCGTCGAAATGGTCACGACCGTCATGTAGAGGGCATCACCGAACGGTGCGCCCTCGATGAGCATGTATCCGAGGGTGCTGGCGAGGGTGACGAGGCTCAGGACGGCCAGGCCGCCGGTCACCCGTCGCTCCCGCGTCATCCCGCTGAGCCGAAGTCCTCGGGGGTGACGTCCTGCAGGAATGATCTGAAGCGGGCGACCTCGTCCTCCTCGTCCTCATCCCGGATCTCGACTCCGGCCTCATCGAGGACGGCGGGGAACACGAAGATGGGGGCGCTGGTCCGGGCGGCGAGGGCGATCGAGTCGGATGGGCGTGCGGAGATCGTGATCTCCCCGCCGTCGCGAACCAGAACCAGATCGGCGTAGTAGATGCCGTCGCGAAGCTCGGTGACCACGACTCGATCGACGCGCGCCCCAAGCGCGGTCGTCAGCTCCCTGAGAAGGTCGTGGGTCATCGGACGCTGTGGCTCGACCCCTTCCAACGCCAGGGCGATCGCCGTGGCCTCGTTCGCTCCGATCCAGATCGGGAGGAATCGGGTCCCCCCCACCTCGCGGAGGAGCGCAATCGGTGTGTTGGTGGGCAGCTCGATCCGCACGCCCACCAGCTCGACGGGGATGCTCTCGTTGCTCACCGTTTCAGACTATCACTGGCCTCTCCGAACACCGTGCGGGCCAGCACCTCGGGATCCTCCCTGAACTCCGCCAGGTCGAGAACGGCCCACAGCGAAGGCACGTTCCGGTACCGGCCATCCCAGTCGAGGCCATATCCGAGGAGGAACTCGTCGCCGACCTCGAAGCCGCGGTAGGCGAGATCTACGTCGACGATCCGTCGGGTCGTCTTGTCGAGGAGTGTCGCCGTCGCCAGGGACGCCGGGCCGCGGGTGTCGAGCAAGCTCAGCAGGTAGCTGAGGGTGAGGCCGGTGTCGACTACGTCCTCGACGATCAGGACGTCGCGTCCCGCCAGGGACGTGGCCGAGTCCATCGCGATCCCGACCCTTCCCTCATCGCCGAAGCGGGTGAGGCTCAAGAAGTCGATCTCGACATCCGGTGGCAGATGCCGGGACAGGTCGGCGAGGAAGGGCACCGCCCCGTTGAGCACCCCGAGGAGCACCGGCTCGCGTCCACGATAGTCGGATCGGATCTCCTCCCCCAGCTCGGCGACTCTCTCCCGGAGGGCCTCACTGGTGACCACCTCGGTGAGCACACTCATCCGCGGCCTCCGAGGATGCCGGGAAGCAAATCGGTCAACGCGCCGTCGATCGAGTCGGTCAGGGGAGTCCGCGGCGGGGGCATGCCGCCACCGGCTGGAAGCGACCCTACGGCGGCGAGTCTCACGACGTACCAGTCGGGGAACTCGAGCGCGAGATCGGTACCCGCCGCCGCCGCGAAGAAGTAGTCGCGCGGGCCCAGAGTCGTTCGCGCCCACGCCAGCAGCTCGCGGGTGGCCGAGCGCCGGTTGCGGGATCCCAGGACCACCGCCAGAAACCGCCCGTGTTGGGCTTCGTCGTACGCCAGCAGCACCTGCCTGGCGGAAGCCGTGTCGCCGGTCTTCAATCCGAAGAGCCCGGGGAAGAGACCGAGGTCGCGGTTGGTGGCCTCCACCACGAGGTGTCTGCCCCCGACGTCGAAGGAGATGTATTTGATCCGTGACGTGCGAAGAATCTCCGGATACGCCAGGGCGGCACGCCCCATGAGGATCAGATCGCGGGCGGTCGATAGGTGCCCGGTGGTGTCGAGCCCGTTCGGATTGAGGAAGGTCGTGTTTGTCATGCCGAGCGCCGCCGCCTTCTGGTTCATCAGCGCGACGAATCGCTCGACATCGCCCGACACGTGCTCGGCGAGGGCGACGGCTGCGTCGTTTCCCGATTGCACCAGGATGTTGGCGAGGAGCTCCTGGACGGTCCAGATCTCGCCCTGCCTCACGTCGGGCTGACCGACGTATCCGATCGGTGTCGCATCGGCGTTGGCGCTGACTCGAACCTGGTTGGTCATTGCGGCCCGTTCGACCACGAGCATCGCCGTCATCAGCTTGGTGATCGACGCCGGTGCAGTGAGGAAGTCGGGGTTGAGCGACCCGAGCTCGGCATCTCCCTCGACCGACCAGATCATCCAGGCCGTGCCGTCGATCGCCGGCGGCGACTCTGCGGGGAAGATGACCATGGGAGGAGGCGGCAGGTGAACCGTGCGGAGCCCGGGAGACGGGCCGAGAACCGTGGTGAGAGCGACGACTGCGGTGAAGAACATCAGCGTCCGAGCGTCTCCCGCAGCTCGGACCTCACCAGGGCCTCCTGCATCTCGCGGGCGGCCTGGGCGACATCTGCGAGGATCTCGGCTGCCTGCTGCCTGCTGGCCGGACTAGCATGCCGGAGGAGTGGCCCGACGAGCTGGCGGAACAGGTCGACCTCGCGATTGGCGGCGAGCCGAATTCCCCGAAGGTGCCGGGCCTCGAGGCCATGACCGATGAGCCTGTGGGCCGCCTGGACTACTGCGAGGTCTTCATCGGTGAACTCGCCAACGCCGTCGCCGGATGAGGTCTCGAGGACTCCATGCCTGAGCAGCTCTTCGACGAGCCCCACGGTGACGCCGGCCGATCGCGCCAGCTCCTCATTGTCCATCGTCGTCTGGCTGGCGGCGAAGTAGGTCTCGGGCGGTGGGCCCGCCGGAGGTGACATCGTGGGCTCCTCGCCCCGCTCCCAGGCGCTGAGCTTGCTCTTGATGACCTTGAGCGGGAGGAAGTGGTCACGCTGCTGGCGGAGGATGTAGCGGACGCGTTCGACGTCGACTTCGCGGTACGAGCGGTACCCGGATGGAGTGCGCGGCGGATGGATCAACCCCTCGCTCTCGAGGAATCGCAGCTTGGAGATCGTCACCGAAGGGAACTCCTTGTGGAGCAGGTCGGCGACGTCTCCGATCGTGAGGCGCTTCTCCCTGTTCATGCCCCTCGTGCCACCACGAGGTGGAATCGGCCGATGATCACTTCGTCACCGGGCTCGAGGGCGGCGCCTTCGGTACGGCGCCCGTTCACATAGGTGCCGTTCGTGGAGCCCTGATCGCGTACCCACAAATGGCCGCCTTCGACGATGAACTCGGCATGGTTTCGTGACACGGTGATGTCGTCGAGGAAGATCGTTGCGGCCGGGTCACGCCCGGCGGCAGTGGTGCCTTCGGGGAGGCTCCAGTGCAGGCCGCGTCGAGGGCCGGATGCGACGATGACCGCGTACCCGGCGAGCCCGGGAATGCCCGCCGCAGCCTCGCGATCCCGGAGTGAGTGGATCTGCGCGAACGGGTCGATCTGTTCGGTGCGATCGCGTTCGTCGTCGGGGCGGTCGGGGGGCGTGTCGGGCACGGCGTCATGGTACCGCCGGGCCGACCCGGAGGCCCTCAACCTTCGAGAAGAAGTGAAGACTTGGTCAGACGGTCGGTCGAGCCCACGAGGGCCAAGCGCAGGTCCCTCTACGTGATCAGCGCCTTGTATCCGGCCGCATCCAAGAGGCCCTCGACCTGGGAAGGGTCGTCCATCTCGATTATCAGGAACCACCCCTCCCCATACGGGTCCCGGTTGATCAGTTCCGGTGTGCTCGTGAGCGCGCTGTTCACGTTCGCGACGGTCCCGCTCACCGGGGCGTAGACCTCGGCGAGGGACTTGGTCGACTCCACCTCGGCGACGGTCGATCCGGCGTCGACATGGTTTCCCACCGCCGGCAGATCGACGAACACCACGTCGCCGAGGGCATCCTGGGCGTAATCCGTGATTCCGATTCGAAGCTTTCCGTCCTCGACGAGCCCCCATTCGTGCTGGTCGGTATAGCGGCGGTCCTCGGGAACGTTCACCCGCGGTCTCCTGGCTCGGTGTCGCGCCTGGAGGATAGGACCCGTCTCACGTCGCCCGCGTACTGGAACGCCACCGCGTAGTAGAGGATGAGCCCGGGCACCACGACCACCCATGCGAACCACTGCCAGACGGCGGCCTCGGTTCCCTCGTACATGAAGAAGGACGGGATCGCGAAGTACAGGAGGAACGTGGCCGTCTTGCCCAGCGGCCGGACCCTCAGCTTGGTTCCCGCCCTGGCCGCGATGACGAGAGAACCCAGTGCCACCGAGCCCTCCCGTATGGCGAGAAGCGCGGCCACCACCCAGGGCAGTACCCCTGAGACCCATCCCGCGATCACTGCGGCCGCCACCGCAAGCCTGTCGGCCAACGGATCGAGGAACTTGCCCAGCTCGGACACTTGGCCGAGGCGACGCGCCAGATACCCGTCGACCCAGTCGGTGGCTCCGATGAATCCGAGAAGGAGGGAAGCGGCCACGTAGTCCTCTCCGATCACCAGCCAGATGAACACCGGGACCAGGGCGACCCGGATCAGCGAGATGAGATTGGGAAGCGTCATCCCGGGGCGGGTCGAACCCTGAAGGGTATGCGGGCGAGCTCTTCCCCTTCGTGCTCGACGACGAACACGTAGCCGCCTTCCTTGGGAAATCGGACGTTGCCGAAGGCCCCGACGAGTGGCACCACGGTGGACGCACCGGCCGGCAGTGAGGATGGCGCGCCCACCCGGAGGTTGCCCTGGGACTCGACCCCGAGCTCCGCGCCGTCCTCGTCGAGAAGGATGATTCGGAGCGGCAGATCACGGTTGCGATCGCCAGGCCCCACCTCGGCCACGAGGACGACGGCGAGGCTCCGGTAGACGACCGGAAAGGAGCGGGCGGTGATCGTGTCGAAGGCTCCCCCGAGGACGTAGAGCTTTCCTGCCGTCACCTGCGCGGCATCGGCCAGCATCGCCGACGTCAACCTCATCCGGCGCCTTCCGGCGCCTCTTCGAGGGCGAAGATGCGGCCTTCAGGCTCGCGGACGCGGATCCACCGAGTCCCCCAGTGCGTCGCCTCCAACGGGGCGGTCACCTCGACGACGGTACCGGGCTCGAATGAGTCGGCGTCGTAGAGGTGGTCGATCCCCCGCAGCATGTGCGGACTGTAGTTGTCGACGCAGGCGGCTCACGTGCCGGCTGCGGCTTGCCAGACGGGTGCGGAGCGGATCTCCTGCTGGGCGAATATCTCGAGACCTTCGAGTTGCCCCTCGGCGAAGAGGAGTCCGGCGAGGTCCACGGTCTGCCAGTCGATCGCACCCACCGATTCGCGGTCGATGTCGAACACCGTGAGCCCGGGTGGCGCGGTGGCGCCCTCCCAGTCATACGGCTCCTGGCAGACGTCGAATGACTCGAGCCTCGGCCAGTGGTCGAAGATCACGGGCACGAATGTCCGGGCGATCGCCAGAAAATCGGTGGCGTATTCGTCGGGTGTCTTTGCAGTGAGCGGTGTCAGATAGAGCGCAAGATGGCGGCCGTCGGGGGTCGCTCGATAGGTCGCGCGGTCGATCAAGGTGGCGCGCCCCACCCGGTATCCCAGCGGCTCGACCAAAGGATCGAACAGAGTCGCCAGCGCGGCGAGCCCGGGCGGCGGAAGATCGTCGGCAGTGGCGGGCAACGTGGGCCCGGTGTTCGTCGAGGTCGTCGTGATCATCGTGCTGGTCGTGGTCGAGGTCGTTGGGGAGACAGAGGGCGTTGGCGGCGTCTGGGTGGTCGACACGACCTCGTTCCCACACGCCGCGGCGAACACCACGAGGAGCAGAACGGATGCGATGACCTGTTGCACGGGCGCCGATGCTACGGCGTCGAGGGGGATACGCTGCGCCACGAGGTCCCGAGGAGGAAGCCCTTGCGGTGGGTCTTTGTGCTGGTGCTGGCGATCGTCGTCGCCGGGTGCGATGACGATCGCCCGGCGCGTGACGAATCCGGCCAGGTGGCCGAGCCCCAGCAGGTGTCGATCTTCCATCTGCAGACCGGCGATTGCTTCAGGAACGATCTTCCGCGTCCCGAGGCAGTGGAGGTGGTGCCGTGCTCGGAGCCACACAACTCTGAGATCTATCACTCCTTCGCCCTCCCCGCAGGAGAGGTTTCGGGGGACGCGGAGATGCGGCAGGCGGCAGCCGAACGATGCTTCCCGGCCTTTGCGGCATACGTTGGAATACCCTTCGAAGCCTCGGAACTCATCGTCTTCCCGCTCCTGCCGGCGGCCGAACCGAGCGAAGGAAGCAGTCGGATCGTCAATTGTGTTCTCTATCAGCTGGGTGCTGGCGAGCTGGTCGGGTCGGCCCGCGGAACCGGACCCCAGCGAGATCAATCGGGTC
>JAUYIV010000259.1 GCA_030688105.1 Actinomycetota bacterium
GGTAGCACCCCCCTGAATCGAGCTTCCCCGGGTTCGGTCTTCGGAGCGCAGCGATGGGTCTCATGCCCCCGCCTTGGCCGGCTTCTTGGCCCGGGCCTTCGCCTCGCGCAGCGAGGCGCCCTTCAGCTCGATCCGGTGGGCGGCGTGGATGAGGCGGTCGCAGATGGCGTCGGCCAGGGTGGCCTCGCCGATCGCCTCGTGCCACTGCTTGACGGGGAGTTGACTGGTGACGAGCGTCGAGGCGCGCTCGTGCCGGTCCTCGAGGATCTCGAGGAGGTCACGCCGTTCCTGGTCCTTGAGCGGGGTCAGGGCGAAGTCGTCGAGGACCACGAGCTCCGTCTTGGCCAGCCGCGCGAGCATCCGGCCGTAGGAGCCATCGCCGCGCGCGACGGCGAGATCGTGCTGCAGCCTCGGGGCCCGGGCGTAGAAGGCCGAGTGCCCCGACCGGCAGGCCCGTTCGGCGAAGGCGCAGGCGAGCCAGCTCTTGCCGACCCCCGTGGGTCCGGTGATGAGCAGGTTCTGGTGCTCGCGGATCCAGCCGCAGCGGCCGAGCCCGAGGACGACCTGCCGGTCGAGCCCGCGCGGGGCGTGCCAGTCGACGTCCTCGAGGCTCGCCTGGTGCCGCAGCCGGGCCCACTGCAGGCGGCGGGTCAGCTTGCGCTGCTCGCGGGCGTCGGACTCGGCATCGATCATCATGCCGACGCGCTCCTCGAAGCTCATCTGGGCGCACTCCGGCGAGCGGATCTGCCGCTCGAAAGCCTCGGCGAGCGAGGCCATCTTCATGACGTGCATCTTGTCGATCGTGGCCTGGGTCAGCATCAGTCCTCCTGGTGGTAGTAGCCCGCCCCGCGGATGTTGTCGTGGAGGGGCAGGGTGAGGGTGGCCTCGGACGGCTCGTCGAACGGCAGGGCTTCGACCCCGGCGCCGAGGATGTTCTTGACGGTCTTGTAGCTCGGGGCGCGCAGCCGCTCGGCCCGCGCCGAGGCCGCTTCGACGCGCGTGGCGCCGTAACGCTGGGCGAGGCGCATGAGGCCCAGGCACGAGCGGTAGCCTTGCTCCGGGTGGGGGCGGCTCTTGAGGATCGCGGCGACGACGCGCCCGGTGGCGGGGCCGGTCTTCACGGCCCAGGCGATGAGACGCGACGGGGTCCACTCGGCGTGGGCGCGGTGGGCGTGGGGCATGTGCTCGGGCAGGGTGCGGAACCGACCGCGCCCCGTCAGGCGGGGGTGCGAGGCCACGCGGCGGGAGCGGAAGAAGACCTCGACCGTCGTCGCCGTGGCCCGCGCCTCGACGCGCTCGCCGGCGAGCTGGTAGGGGACGGAGTAGTAGGTGTGGGCGACCTCGATGTGGTAGTCGATGTTGACGGTGCAGTCCTTCCACTCGGCCATCTCGTAGCGGTTCGGGGGGAGGGCTCGGAGGGCCGGCTGGTCCAGACGCTCGAACAGTTCGCGGCGGGAGGCACCGAGATGCTTCATGGTGCGGTTGTTGATCGCGCCGAGCAGATCGAGGATCGCCACGTTCATCTCGGCGACGCTGAAGAACGTGACGTTGCGGAGCACGGCGAGGATCCATCTCTCGGCGACCTGCACGCCCGCCTCGACCTTGGGCTTGTCGCGGGGATGGTGGGGCCGGGCTGGAATGACGGCCGTGCCATAGTGGGTGGCCAGGTCCTGGTAGGTGCGGTTGAGGACGGGCTCGTACCGACACGGGACCGTGACGGCGCCCTTCAGGCAGTCCGGGACGAGGATCTCCGGGACGCCGCCGAAATACTCGAACATCCGCACGTGCGCCCCGATCCAGTGCGGCATCTCCTGGCTCGGGACGGCCTCGGCGTAGGTGAAGCTGCTGGCGCCGAGGACGCCGACGAACAGCTCACCGGCGACGGCCTCGCCCGTGCGGCGGTCGACGATCCAGGGCTTCTGGCCGGCGAAGTCGACGAAACCCTTCTCCCCAGCCCGGTGCACCTGGCGCATGGGGGGCGAGAGCCGGCGGACGAAGCGGTGGTAGTGTTCGCAGAACTGGGTGTAGCGGTAGCCCTCGGGGTGATCGCGCAGGTACTCGACCCACAGCAGCTGCAGGGTCACGCCCGGGCGGCGCAGCTCCTCGTGCAGGCGGGCCAGATCGGGCAGCGGGCGTGAGGGCGGGGCGCCCTGGCGCGGACGTGCCGCGAGCACGGCCTCGAGCCGGGCGTCGTCGAACTCGGCCGGCAGCGGCCAGGTCAGCCCCGCCTTGGCCGCCTGGGCGAGACACTCGCAGACGGTCCCCAGCCCGATCGACAGGCAACGAGCGATCGCCCGTTGCGACAGGCCCCCCGCATAGCGGAGCCTCAGGATCTCGCGTAAAAGCCTCATCGGTAGCCTCTTCGCCGGCATCGAGCAGGTCCTCCTCTGTGGGAGGCCTACTCTGTCCCGGCGAGCTACCGATCAGCGTTCAGAATCACCGAAACGGGTGTTCACCATCCCCGAAATCGGTGTTCACCTTCGACCGAAATGGGTGTTCACGTTCGACCGAAACGAGCGTTCACGTTGGTCCGAAATACGCAGTGGACCATCGCGGCATCGCAAGGTGTGCACCGGAGCAGGCCACGCAAGAGTGCGCCGTGCTTGTTACGGGCGGCTGATCCTCCCGTGCGCCTGTTCTCCCGCAGCAGGTCCTGGACTCTCTGGAACAGGGCCTTCGGCACGATCCCGTCGTGCTCACCAGGGAAGACTTCGCCGCCGAGCTTGGCTTTGCCGATGTAGATAGCATCTTTGAGCACGCGCCTGAGGTTGGCGGCGTCCCACGGCTTTCCCTCACGCTGGCGTCCCTCGTTCGTGGTCCAGGATTTTCGGCGCCAGCCACGACGGTTCAGTTCCTGGGAGACCGTCACGAGGGAGGGATTCTCGGCGTAGAGGCCGAAGATCGCCCGGACCTGCTCTGCCTCTTCCTTGTTCACTACGAGACGGCCGCCCTCTGGAGCCACGTCGTATCCGAGAGGCGGCATTCCGCCAGTCCACTTCCCCCGCCTCCGGGCGGCGTGCATCTTGTCGCGGGTGCGGTCCGAGACCATCTCTCGCTCGAACTGGGCGAACGACAGGAGCATGTTGAGGGTCAGACGCCCCATCGAGGTCGCGGT
>JAUYIV010000268.1 GCA_030688105.1 Actinomycetota bacterium
ACCGCCTGCTCGCCTCGCCGCGCCGCGAGGTGACCGTCAGCATCCCGCTGCGCCGCGACGACGGCTCGATCGAGGTGCTCACCGGTCATCGTGTCCAGCACAACTTCTCGCGAGGACCTGCCAAGGGCGGACTCCGTTACAGCGCCCACGTCGACCTCGACGAGGTCCGAGCACTCGCCATGTGGATGACTTGGAAGTGCGCGCTGATGGACCTCCCCTACGGCGGCGCCAAAGGGGGCGTAACGATCGACCCGAGCAGGTATTCGACGGCGGAGCTCGAGCGCGTGACGCGTCGTTACACCTCCGAGATCCTCCCCATGATCGGGCCGACCCGGGACATTCCCGCGCCGGACATCGGAACCGACGAGCACACCATGGCGTGGATGATGGACACGTACTCCGTGGCGAGCGGCCACACGGTCCTCGGCACGGTCACCGGGAAGCCGGTCAGCCTTGGCGGATCGTTGGGACGTGCGTCGGCGACGTCGCGTGGCGTCGTCTTCACGGCGCTCGCTGCACTGCGGCACCTCGGTCTGGATGCTGCCGGATCGACCGCCGCGGTTCAGGGCTTCGGCAAGGTCGGCCGGGGGGCTGCTCGCTTCCTGGCCGAGGCGGGAGTCGTCGTCATCGCGGTCAGCGATGAGCACGGTGCGATCTGGAACCCGGACGGGATCGACGTGCGAGCCCTCGAGGCCCACGTCGAGCAGACGGGCTCGGTGGTGGACTTCGGCCCCGCAACCGGCATCGACAACGAACTGCTGCTCACCCTCGAAGTCGACCTCCTGGTCCCGGCTGCGGTGGAGAGCGTGATCCACGCAGGCAACGCCGGCTCCGTCAGGGCGCCAGTCGTGGTCGAGGGCGCCAACGGTCCGACTACCACCGAGGCGGACCGAATTCTGGCCGAGATCGGCACGCTGGTCGTTCCCGACATCCTCGCGAACGCAGGCGGGGTCGTCGTCTCGTACTTCGAGTGGGTCCAGGCCAACCAGGCGTACTGGTGGAGCGAAGCCGAAGTCGAGTCCAAGCTCGCCGAGCGCATGGACAACGCCTGGTGTCAGGTACTCGCGGAGGCCGACCGCCTCCGACTCCCCCTCCGGCAGGCGGCCACCTGCCTCGCCGTACGTCGCGTCGCTGAGGCGCATCGACAGAGAGGTCTCTACCCGTGACCAGCAACCGCAACATCCCCGTCGAGAACCCTGCCACCCTCGAGGTGCTCAGCGAAGTCCCCGACCAGGACGTCGGAGCGGCCCGAGAGGCTGTCGACCGTGCCGCACGCGCCTTCGCCGACTGGTCCCGAACGGCCCCACGTCACCGTTCCGACGTCCTGCGGCGCGCGTTCGAGCTCATGCTTCGCGATCGGGATGAGCTCGCCGGCCTCATCGCGCGCGAGAACGGAAAGTCACTCGCGGACGCCGCAGCCGAGGTCGGCTACGCCGCCGAGTTCTTTCGCTGGTTCTCGGAGGAGGCGGTTCGACCCGGCGGCGAGTACGGCGATGCTCCCGCGGGCGGGACGCGAACGCTGGTCTCGCACCGCCCCGTCGGGGTCGCAGCACTCGTCACGCCGTGGAACTTCCCAGCAGCCATGGCGACCCGCAAGATCGCGCCGGCTCTAGCAGCCGGCTGCACCGTCGTGCTCAAACCCGCTGCGGAGACCCCGCTCACAGCCCTCGCCATAGCTCGGCTCCTCGCCGAGGCCGGGCTGCCGGAAGGGGTGCTCGAGATCGTCACGACCACCGACGCCGGCCCTGTCGTCACCGCGTGGCTCGGCGACCAGCGCGTCAGGAAGATCTCCTTCACGGGCTCGACCGGCGTTGGGCGCACGCTGCTCCGCCAGGCAGCCGACCGCATTGTCAACGCTTCGATGGAACTGGGCGGTAACGCCCCCGTCGTGATCACCGAGGACGCTGACCTCGACGCCGCGGTGGTAGGCACGATGATCGCGAAGTTCCGCAACGGCGGACAGGCGTGCACGGCCGCGAACCGCATCTACGTGCACAGCGACGTCGCATTCGACTTCCTCGCCAAGTTCGGTGCGGAAGTCGAGAAGCTCATTGTCGGTCCGGCCGTCGACGGCGCTGCCATCGGCCCACTCATCAACGCGCGCGCCCTGCACCGCGTGACCGAAGCGGTCGACCTCGCAGTCCGCGAAGGTGCACGCATCTCTCACCAAGCCCAGCTGCCGGATGTTCCCGGGTACTTCTACCCCCCGACGGTGCTCGCCGATGTGCCGGCCGACGCCACGATCCTCCGCGAAGAGATCTTCGGGCCGGTGGCCCCGATCGTCGTGTGGCGCGATGAGGACGAGCTTCTCCGCCAGGTCAATGAGACGGAGTACGGCCTCGCCGCCTACGTGTTCGCCGGAGAGCTGGGACGGGCAGTGCGGCTGGGCGAGCGAATCGACGCGGGAATGGTCGGTATCAACCGCGGGCTCGTCTCTGACCCGTCCGCGCCGTTCGGCGGGGTCAAGCAGAGCGGTCTGGGTCGGGAAGGGGCCCGCGACGGTCTCCGTGAGTTTCAGGAGACGCAGTACCTCAGCGTCGAGTGGCCGACATGACCTGGACATCGCATCGGGAGCTGACCTTGCGTAAGGCTGATGACCAGGCACACAGAGGGACTTTCGATGCGTAGCGCTAGCTGGCGCGGGCCGGATGGGATGCCACCTGTCGTCGAGTGGGGACCGCAGAAGAACCGCGAGGACCACTTTTCCCGTTCGGACTTCGACACCGCGGGCACAGACGCACGGGTACCCGACGATAACTAGAGGACGCCAATCTCGGCGACGGCCCCGCGGTTGAGGACACAGGATGAGCCTGTCGAGACGCACCAGGAGCAGGAGTTGCCATGACTGAGAACACCGGCACCACCCGGGCCAAGCGCGGGATGGCGGAGATGCTCAAGGGCGGCGTGATCATGGACGTCGTCAACGCCGAGCAGGCGAAGATCGCCGAGGATGCCGGCGCGGTGGCCGTGATGGCGCTCGAGCGGGTGCCGGCCGACATCCGCGCGCAGGGCGGGGTGTCGCGGATGAGCGACCCCGACATGATCGACGGGATCATCGAGGCCGTCTCGATCCCGGTGATGGCCAAGGCCCGCATCGGGCACTTCGCCGAGGCCCAGGTGCTGCAGTCGCTGGGCGTCGACTACATCGACGAGTCCGAGGTGCTGACGCCGGCGGACTACGCCAACCACATCGACAAGTGGGCCTTCACCGTCCCGTTCGTGTGCGGTGCGACCAACCTGGGTGAGGCCCTTCGCCGGATCACCGAGGGTGCGGCGATGATCCGCTCCAAGGGCGAGGCCGGCACCGGCGACGTGTCCAACGCCGTGACCCACATGCGCACGATCCGTCGCCAGATCCGTCGGCTCGGCGCGCTGCAGGAGGACGAGCTGTTCGTCGCCGCGAAGAAGCTGCAGGCGCCGTACGACCTGGTCAAGGAGGTCGCCGAGGCGGGCAAACTGCCGGTGGTCCTCTTCACCGCGGGCGGCATCGCGACCCCGGCGGACGCGGCGATGATGATGCAGCTCGGCGCCGAGGGCGTGTTCGTGGGCTCGGGCATCTTCAAGTCCGGCAACCCCGCCCAGCGGGCCGAGGCGATCGTCAAGGCCACGACCTTCCACGACGACCCCGACGTGGTCGCCAAGGTCTCGCGCGGCCTGGGCGAGGCCATGGTCGGCATCAACGTCGAGGAGATCCCGCAGCCGCACCGGCTGGCCGATCGGGGCTGGTAGGCGTGGATAACCAGGCTTTCTGAGGCGACGCCCTTGCGGCTGCGTTGGATCGGAGTGGATGGGACGCGTGACCTAGCGGCGAGTTTCGGCTTGGCTCCTGCCGACGTTCAGAGCCCTCGAGGCTTGGGGGGCCCCGCAAGAATCTTGCGCCACTCCAGGCATCGAGGTGGCACGCACATGACGAAAAGTGGAGCAGGTTGCGCTTCCGTTGTCGCCGCCGTCCTCTGCCCGTCAGCCTCGGCCGTGGACCAGCCCCTGGTGGACGGATCTGCGGCCTACAGAGGGAGGGAGTGTCGCAAGCTCGAGAAGGGTGCCAAACCCGATTTCCTGCTGACCCGTCTTGGCCGCAATCGTGGATCCGTTAAGCCGCAGAGGTGTCTGCGCTAGTACCGCGACCCGAGCGACCAGTCGAGTACAAAGGAAAGCCGGCAAGGCTCTTGGGGACACAGCGGACAGCACGTACTCACGACACCTGCTGGCCGCGAGCGGCGTGGTGATCCGAGACGAATGCCGGCGGCCATGCAGGATCCGGCTAGTGCCGCCGCGGATGTCAATGGCCAAGTCGCGGTCCCCACTGGTGGCCAACTGAAAGTCCCC
>JAUYIV010000272.1 GCA_030688105.1 Actinomycetota bacterium
TCCACCGCAAGCATCGCTTCGGAGCGGGCGGTTTCGACCATCCGCCACCACTTAGGCCGCCGAGCCATGGTCACATCACCTGGTCGGAGTCGAGGGTGGATGAATCTACCGGCCCGGCGCGCCTTTGAGCGAGGTTTCGCAGCATTGAGGTGGGACCGTTGCACTCCTCGATCCCACGCGGCTCTGCGAATGCCTAGCCAGCCGCCACCCGCGCCACCGTGCGCGGCCACCACTGCCGTCCACCATGCGCCGTCGGCACACTGTCGTTATCGTGATGGGAAGGAATCCAGACATGTGTAGATGACCGGGTTGCCGCTCGCCGCCAATGATCTCGGTCGTCCGTCGAAGCCTTACAACGAGTCCTTCCAGCGGATCGGGGAACCGGAAGTGCCCGAGCCTGAACGGCTCATAGAGCCGGTTCTTCGGATCAAGGCGATTAGGGCGAGCGTCGCGAATCAACTCAAACGCCCTGAGAAACCCACGTGAGTCCGTGACATACGACTCGGGAACGACCACCGCCTCGCCAAACAGCATCGAGAGAACGGTCTCCAGAGTGGCCTGTGACTCCGACTGTTCCACCGTTGCCGGGTCTTCGAAGAAGGAGCCGTCATAGGACTCCAGGAACCTCGTGGCAGGATCAAGCCCGACAGGTTTGACACCGGACCTGATGGCGGTGGCGGTCATACTCGAAGGCTACGCCGAGACCCTTCCATTGTCTCCGCGTCGTGGGCACACTGTCATTCCCGGCAGCGGGCGGGCGGCACCGCGACGGTCAATCCGGGCTGTCCCGCCCAAGGCCAAGGCTATGTCACGGTCATCGGTGCTCCCCAGCCTTCAAGCGCCGAGCGGGCCGCATCTGAGTCAGGAACGCGACCGCTGGTCGCCGCTACGGCCAGCGACACAACATCCTCGTTAGGAACCTGGTCTCGCGCCCACTCGACGACCCGACCCGCTGCCTCGTTGTTCAGTCCCGCGCGGAGTGCCAGCGCGGTTGCGGCCCCGATGTTGGCGGTCTTAGAGCCAGGGTTTTCGGACCACCAAGCCGCGACTGACGAAAGCATGCCCCGGAGGTGCGGCTCAACGCGGTCGCCGAGTTCCAGGCGAACCTTGCCCTCCGTGAGGAGTTCCGGGAAGAGCGACGAGAACACGCGGCTGTAGCCCAGGGACTCGAAAGCGGCATTGACGAGGTCGCCGGGATTGGTCGCGGGTGTCTGTGGCGCAAGACGGGTGATCTCGTCGATGATGGACTCGTCGCCGCCAAGGGCATCGATCACTGCGGTGTGGACGACCGTGTTGAGCAGCAGCGTGTACTGCTCCTCTACAAGGGTGACGTCCCCGAACCTCAGGCGATAAATGAACCGATCGATCACCTCGTGGAGCGGGAACAGCAGGTTCACGATCAGCCTCATGTTGTATTGCGTCGGGTCGATCCGAGCGAACCGACGCATCACCGACTGCCGGTTCGGCCATCGCCGCTGGTCCTTCTTGGCTCGGCGGTCTGCCCGCTCGAACTCGTCATGCCACATGTCGGTATCCCCGCTTCGGGTCAAGCAGCGACCCGAAGCCTACGTTGATCGCCCCCCGCCCCAATGCAGCACCCACTGGCGTCTGGCATGCTTCCGATCTAGGAGGAACAAGACATGTGGGCACGGCGGAGAGCGACATGGAGCCGTGCGGGCTGCCGAGGAGTCACTCCGATCGCCCAGCCACCCTCGACAAGAGACCCGTTCTCTCGACCGGCCGAGGACGACGTCGCCGAAGACGCTTAGCGGCAGCCGCGGCGCTGGCTGAATCGCCCATGGGTCCCCCCGACCCGTCCGGTGGATGCCTGTTCATTCAGGATTTCCTGCTGCCCCCCGCCACCCTGCCGCGTAGGCTCCCTGGGCGTGCGTCATTACCGAGAGGAGCGCGCACGCCGATCCGTGTAAGGGGCTGATGCCTGCGTTCCCCAAACCCAAGATCAACGCGGCGCTCTTTGAGCACCTGTGGCAGACCAGGACCGAGGCCGAGTTCATGGGCTACATGCGGTATTTCATCAGCACTGCTGTGGGCCGAGTTCGAGGTGGGATGAGAGCGGAGGGAATCAAATGTGGAATGAACCCGCAACGTGGATCGGGCTGGCGGCTCTTGCCTCGGGGGCGATTGGCCTGACCGCCTGGGCACGGAGGCCGCCTCCGCCCAGAACCAATGAACTCCTCAGGACCCGATACCTCGTGGGCAGGTCGTTGGATCGCCTTCCCGGCATACTCTCGGGTTCGACGGCATCCCTCCCACTCGGGAAGCGGAACGGGTTGATCCGACTGGCGGGACCAGGTCCTGAGGTTCTTCAGGATTTCGTGGACCGGGGTTTCGGTCGGGAGGGCACACCGATGGACGAGGTCGTAGTTGACGAGTTCGACTCGGGGCTATTCGACTTCAAGGAGCGCCCGCTCTCCGAAGCGGACCTGGCGAGGCCCGAAATCGGGGAGCATCCCGTTGTTCGGTTCCTGCAAGAGCGCGGAACACCGGCATCCGACGTTGGCTACATCTACCCGTTTGGTAGGGGGGGATGTGAGGGTCCTGGGTACACAACCAGGTTCGTCCCCCGGCAGCCGTGGGTCGTGTTCCTGATGATCGAACCGATGACAGACACGCCGATCACATTGACTGAAGTGGTGGGGGTACTCGCGCACGACGACGCGGACGATGTCCCCGTGGCGATCGGGATGCCGCCAGTGGCCGTAAATCAGTCCGAGGCCGTTCTCATACCGCTCGGCCTGAGCCTGCCCCCGTTTGGATACCGGGAAGAGTACGTCGAGCCAGAGTGGGACGACACTGTCGGACCAGGGCACTACCAGAGAGTCAAACAACTCGACCCTGCCATTACCGAAGCGCAGGCGGACGACTTCGAAACTATCCGCCCCTTCATGACCCCCCAAACCGTTAGGTTCACCGTCGCTGGCAGCACGCGGGAGACGCCGGTGCACAAGTACGACCCCACCCGTGCTCTCGCCGTCGACACGTTCTGGCACACAGGGACGTGCCCGCACTTGTTCGAGTGCTTCGCGGACGGAGACATCCGGCATATCCGTGAACTCCTGCCGGACGGTGGCGATGGATGGGCGGTGGACTTCCACACGCCCTCTGCCGACTGCTCGGAGATCATCCTCGCCGAACTGGAGTTTGAGGTCACGCACATCCAGTTCATCGAACAAGCCGGAGCGACCCTGCTCGGGCCGACTGTCCTTCACCGTGGCGACTCGGTGCGGGTCAAACTGCGCTCGTCCGAAACGCTTCGAATCGTCGGCCGCTACATGGCGACGGAGGAGGTGACCCGACCTGGCGGGTCGTTGTTCAAGATCGCGGTGGTTGAGGAGTTTCTCGCTCGCTTTCGACGCAGGCGGGGTCTCGGGTCGAGGTCGCGACTGGCTCGGACTGCGCGGGGCCGTTAGTGGACTACGCAGTGACGGCTCTCGCGGGCTACGGGTTTCTGGTCCTGACGTACTCGTTCCTGAGGACGCAGTGGCCCGATCGCTACTACTCCGTCTCCGATATCGTTGGCCACCAGCAGTCCGTGTCGTTGCAGTCCTACCTTCTGTTCCGCTTCGCCCCCGCTATCGCCGTGACCCTCGTCGGCAGCGGCCTACTTCGTCAGGTAGGCAAAGAAGGTTGGCCAGTGTGGGCAGCAGCCCTCACCCCGGTGGTCGGGCATGTCGCAATGACCCATGGTCGAGCACTACTCAGATCGGAGGGCGGGTTCGGCCGACGCCGTCAGGTGATCTATCACCTTCTCGCAGCAACCGGCCTCTTAGTCGTCGGCGTTGCCGGAGTGTGGATGAGCGCTCAGGAGTTCGCCCGCCCACTACTCCCTTCTCTGACCGGCATCGCTGATGGCATCTGGACTGCACTCCTCGCGGCGTTGTTAGCGATAGCAGCACTCCGGGTGCTCCAACCCGAACCAACGGACGACTACACGGTCATCCGTGACGCCATCCGGTCCCTCGATTCCGACTTGGTCTCGTACGCTCGATCGCGTGCCCGCGCCGCGGGCGCTGACGAGCAACTCGTCGTAGCGGTCATGGCCGTGGAGTCAATCCAGCGGCCTCGATGGCTGAGGCGCATCGAGCGTGTCTTCAGCCGCCTGCTTCGTCGTGGCACCTACGGGATCATGCAAGTGGCGTCATCGCGACCGCTCTCCGACCGCGAATCCATCGACGCCGCGATCAACGCGCCATTAGCGGGAGTCTCTCTCGATCGCGACAAGTACGGCCGGATAGAGCACCGCCAGATCAGGTCGGCCCTGGACTCATACAACTCCGACCCCGCCTTCATCGAGTGGCTGAGTACCGCACTCGACGTTCTGCGCGACCCCGATATCCTCCGCTAGAAGACGCTTGGAGACCGACCCCCCGGAGGACACAGCCGCTGGGTCCCTCCACCCGCAGCGCCTGCCGCCGCCCGCCCACGATATCCTGCGACTCGCGTCACACCCCTCCGCCATCATTCATCCATGCCTGAGGACATCGACCGGCTCGTCACAGTCGGCGGCAGCCGATCCCCATCCGACAGTTACACCGACGCTGTTGAGGACGATGTGACTCGGATCACGGCCATCGTCGGCCAGCCCGACTTCACCTACCGGGCACAGATGGTTCCCAAGGGACGCGGCATTCGGGAACTCGGGACACGCTTGTCGTGGTCGGGAACCGCGTACTGGTCGTATCCACGAAGGCCCGCGACCCGCGTGCCGCTGTAAGAGATGACCCCGACTTGGTCCGAAGTTGGATGGCAAAGGCGCAGTCGCAGGTCGGCGGGGTGATCCGAACGCTCACGACTGTCCCACGTCTGGTGCTGCGCTCCGAGCGCGGCATCGAAGTCCCCTTCTCGCCCGATCTAATCGACTCCTATCACGAGGAGGCGGCCCGGTTCGCCGCACTGAACGGGGCCCGGATCATCTCCTGCTCGTGCCCAATCGACCACTCCTGGGAGCCCCGCACCGTCGAGGTCCGCACCGAACGAGTGGTGGAGATCTGGCCCCTGGGGGTGTATCGCGTGCACGGCGTGGGACGAGCCGAGTTCGTACTCGCACTCCTCCTCGCCGACCCATAGGCCGGGTCCTGCCAATTGCCAATTGCCGACGGCCCGACAGGATCCCGGTAATCGCGGCTTCCCACCGGACATACACGAGTATGGAGACCACGATGTCCGCCTTACGCGTAGGCGCCCGCGGGTTGCCTTCCGAGGAGGCGTTCCGGAGTCTGTTCTCCCGGCACTACGGGGCGGTGTTCGGATACGCCGCACGGAGGATCGGGTGGGACGAGGCCGGTGACGCCGCCGCGGAGGTGTTCACGGTCGCCTGGAAGAAGATCCGATCGGTACCCGACGGGTCCGAGGCCCTGCCCTGGCTCTATGGAGTGGCGCGGCGGGTCGTCTCCAATCACCGCCGTTCGCAGCAACGCCGCGAACGGCTCGACGCCAAGGTCGCCGGGGTGCCGGAGAGGCGGGTCGAACACGACCCGACCGATCTCGACGCCGCCCTCGAGTCGCTGAGCGACGACGACCGCGAAGTACTGATGCTCGCCGCATGGGAGGGCCTGAGCCCGGAGGAGATGGGAAGGGTGCTCGGATGCTCGGCCAACGCCGCGTCCGTGCGCCTGCATCGCGCCCGGGGCCGCCTTTCGCAGGCATGGGGTCATGAACATGGAGGTGGCCGATGAGCCGCGACCCGTTCGAAGAGATGCAAAAGAGGAACCCGGTGACCTCCGACGAGTTGCCGGTGGCCCCGATGTCTGTGGCCGAGCGGATCCTCGGGCGCAAGGCCGGGCGCACGATGCCCGGCTGGGCACTGGCGGCCGCCGCCATGTTCCTGGTCGCCGCCGTCGGCGGCGGGACGCTGCTGTGGCTCGGGGGAGGCGACGCCGCTCCGGTGGGAAGCGGAGGCGACACCACAACCACGACCCTTAATACCCCGGTGACGACGGTGCCCATGCGGTCACAGGAGTCGCTGTACTTCTTCATGGACCCGCAATCCGAGGGCCGTCCCGGTGGTCCCTTCCTGGGCCCGGTGCCGGTGACTGTCGAGGTCGAGGGGCACCAGGGGGATGACGCCGTCACGACCTTGCTTCTGGTGCGAGGCGTCATGGGCTACCTGCTCGAGGGTCCCGACGGGCTTGCCCTGCCCGTGGTGGAGGACGTCTCGATCGAGGTCCCGGAATTCACCAGCGCCATTCCGATGGGCGTGAGCCTCGGCGATACGTTCTTTTCCGATTCCACCGGCGTCGTCGAGATCGGGCTGTCCGGTGATTTCGTCTCGGGCGGCGGGTCCGCCTCGATGCGAGGCCGCATCGCCCAGGTGGTCTACACCCTGACCGCGATCGAAGGGGTCGAGGGCGTTCGATTCTTTATCGACGATGTGCCCACGACCGTCTTCGGCGGCGAGGGCGTGATCGTCGACGACCCGGCGACCCGTGACGGGTTCGACGACCTGCTTCCGGCGGTGATGATCGAGTCGCCGGCGTGGGGCGCCGACGCCGCCAGCCCGATGGTGGTGAAGGGCACCGCCGACGTGTTCGAGGCGACGGTCAGCATCGAACTGCGCGACGCCTCTGGTGGCGTGCTGTTCGAGGGTTTCACCACCGCCACCTGTGGCACCGGCTGCCGCGGCGAGTGGGAGATCGCCATCGACTACGCCACCAGCACCATCTCGCAGGCGGGGGAGTGGGGATCGCTGATCGCCTTCGAGTCGTCGGCTGAGGACGGTCGCCCGACCAACGTCCGCGAGCATCCCGTGTGGCTCCACGGTGACGCCACACCCGGCTCGAGTACTACAACCTCGATCGTCGGTTACGAATGCTCGGGTGCGCTCGCCGCGGACGCGCTGGTTGAGCCCGTCGGCCTTCCCGAGGCGGTTGCGAGGACACGAGCCGAGATCTGGGAGGCAGCGCGTGCCTGTGACTGGGACAAGCTCCAGTCCCTGCTGGGACCCGACTTTTCGTATTCCTTCGGCGGTCAGGACGACTCCATCGACGCCCCCATCCATCACTGGCAGGGGCTCGAGGACCAGGGTGAGGATCCGATCCGCTTCCTGGCCGAGTTGCTCAACCGGCCGTTCGGCACGATCGCCAGCGAAGGCATCACCTACTACGTGTGGCCCTCGGCTCACACCAGGCCGTGGGAGGACGTGACCGACGCCGAGCGCGAGGCGCTGCGCCCGCTCTACGACGAGCAGGCCCTCGCCGATTTCAAGGCGTTCGGCGCCTACTTCGGGTACCGGGTCGGCATCACCGACGACGGCGACTGGGTGTACTTCATCGCCGGCGACTGAGAGAGAGCCAAGAGCCAAGAGCCAAGAGTCAAGACCAGTGCGGGGGGCAGGCCTGCGGGCCCGCCCCCTTCACGATCTGATGGCGAGGGCGTAGCGAAGGGCCGTGTCGAGCTGGGCTCGCTTCTGGCCACTCAGGCGGCCCACCGGTGTCGAATCCAGCACCGACTTGGCGACGGTGAGCAGGTTGTCGCAGCTGATGACCGACCGGCGGTCCAAACCCTCGTCGCCACCAACTGGCACCTCGGTGCGGATCCCTCGCTCGACAGTGGTGATGGGTGCGACGGTGATGCGGTGGAGTACCGGAATGGCAGCATCCCTGGTCAGTACGCACACTGGGCGGCGGCCCAGCGGTGGGGGGAGACGGGCCCATACGATGTCCCGACTCCTCACCACTCGGGCCAATTCTCCAGTGCGAGCTGCATGAACGCTTCGGTCTCGATCGGATCCTGGGGATGCTTGCGGTAGGCCTCGATGAGCTCGGCGTCGGCCTTGGCCTCGTCGACGGCGTCGACGAACAGCCGCGCGGCGCGTCGAAGAATCTCGGAGCGATTGGTGGCGCGCTCGCTGGCGATGGCATCAAGCGCCGCGACCAGGTCATCCTCCAACTGGACCAATACTTCACGTCGAGCCACGACCATATGGTAGAGCATA
>JAUYIV010000281.1 GCA_030688105.1 Actinomycetota bacterium
TGATGTCGGCCGCCCATTCCGGGGTGGACCCGGCCACGTGGGCCTTGAACACCTCGAACGCGGTCCGATAGGAGGCTCCGTCGTGTTCGAAGGCGCCTTCGAGCGCCGGCGACTCGATCGAGCCTGCGGGCACCGGGCCTCCGGAGGTCGGATTCCAGACAGCCTCCACCATCTCGTCGCCCTCGCCGGGGAGGCGCAGGATCAGCCCGTCGTCACCCACCAGATGGGGAGCATTGGTGTAGGTGGCCAGGTAGGGCCGGTCGAGATGCCCCAGCTCGATGAGTTGCTGGCACAGTGCCAGAGCCAGCGCCAGGTCGGTCCCCGGCTTGATCGGCAACCAGGTGTCTGCAAACGGTCCGGCCGACCGCAGCCGGGGGTCGATGTGGACGAGCTTCATCCCCCGCTCCCGTGCCGCCACCAGCTGCTGCGGCCAGGTGAGCCAGCAGAACTTGTTGCCGCCGGCATTGGTGATGTTCCACCCCCACGCCAGCAGGTAGTTGGTCGACCGCATGTCCGGGTGCTGCACCCCGTGGAGGCCGATCGTGTACTCCATCGCCCGGTAGCCGGCATCGGAGCAATACGCCCCGTGCCCCAGCTTGGAGGACCCGATGGCGTTCACAAAGGCGTCGTCGTAGAGCTTCCCCGCCTTGCTGCGGCCCTTCTGCCACAGGACCATCTTGGGGTTGCGGGCCCGGACCTGGTTGACCTTCTCGGCGGTCAGCGCCAGCGCCTCATCCCACGACGCCTCACGCCATTCACCGGTCGCGCCCTTGGCGTTGGTGCGGATCAGGGGCGTCTTGACACGGTTCGGGTCGTAGATCGCCCCGATCTGGGCCTGACCCTTGGGGCACAGGGTGCCGGCGTTGCGGGGGTTGGCGGCGAGCCCCTCGAACATGACGACCCGGCCGTCGATGCGGCGGGCCATCATCCCGCAGTCCTGCTTGCCGACCCAGCAGGTCGTCGGAATGAAGTCCTCGATGAGGGGAAGCGGGTTGCGGGCTCGGGGTGATCGGACGATCGAGTCGAGCCCGCCGAAGAGGAATCTGCTCCCGGCGATCGCCGCGCCGGTGGCGGCCGACCCCTGGATGAAGCGGCGTCGCGTCAGCTTCACGACCTACCCTCTCCTTCTGCCGCGACCGACCTCCCAGGGAAGTCCCATCGGGCATCGACGATCGGTGTTTCTTTGTGAGAGAATTCACAAGAAGTCGCCACGGCGACAGGGTCTTTCGTCCCGCTTCCCGGAGCGGCTGCGCCCCCGGCCGCTCGCGTGCTCACTCTCGGGCTGTTCCTTCTGGTGATCGATTGGGCGATGTTCCCTTCGCCATCTGGGCGGCTGGACCCGAGCAAGGACCTGGGCGTGACGTCAGCGGGCTTCTGGTCGACCTTCCTCGGCGCGGTGATCGTGTCCCTGGTCTCGTGGACGGCGTCGGCGGCGATTGCCGACCGGGCGGGCTGAGCCGCACCAGACGCGACAGCGGCGATGGCCATGGGCCGGGAATCCAAGACGACCAGGCCCGGCGACCCGCCCCGCCGGGACCGCTCCGTCGTCGCCGACTCACCTACCCGTGGAGGTCGGCCAGCCTCCGCCGCATCGTGTCGATGAACGCGGGCGGGCCTGTCATCTCGACGGTCGCATCGTCGATGACTCGTCGGTCGACGTCGGGGTAGAAGCGTCGGCCGAGATCGATCCACTCATCCCTGACCAGTCGATCGAGGTGATCGAACGTCAGCCGGAACCCGCCCGGAATCGGAGCGGCGTCCCTGAGGCGGGAGAAGATCTCGTCCCCGAGCTCGGAGAGCCGGATCAAATCGCCGTCATCGTGGCCGCCGATCTGGTCGAGAAAAGGGAAGTCGTCGGGCGTCACCGGAAGTCGGCCGATGGGTCTCACGGAATCGAAGCAGGCCCACTCGTTCCCGAATGGCCCTTGGGGATACAAGGGGATCCGTTCAAAGCGATCCCGCGGGAACATGTAGAGCATCCCGGGGGTGAAGGGCCGGCGAATCAGGCTCCGCTGGTCCACCGAGAAGCGGTAGCGGTCGAGGCGATCGCCCGCTGCGGACTCGTACATGCCGACCCCGTTGCGGATCGATCCGCGCAGCGAGGACCGGTCGATGACGGCGAAGAACATCGCCCACAGGCCATCGTGCGTCCCGTAGACCGCGCTGAGGTTTCCGCTGCCGCCATCGTTGTCGAGTTCCATCGACTCCCGACGGGGCATGAACTCCTCGATGTCGGTGCGGTTGGAGCCGTGGAAGATGACCTCGTCGCGCCGGGACAGCCACTGGACGAACGAGTGCAGCGGGTACGGCTCGATGACAGGAGTCCCGCCAGGAGCCGTCGCAGCCCATCCCTCCTCGAACAACCGGTCGCGCTCGGGATCGAGCTCCAGGACGGGCGCCCTCAGGCCGCCGCCCGGTGCGACTCTTGGCGTGGAGTCCAATCGCTCGACAGGAATGACCCCACCGGCGGTGCCGCCGGTCACCCGACCAGTGCCGTCTACGGCCAAGTCGATCTCGGACCCGGCCAGGAATCCGCTGACCACTCTCAGGCCGGTCGGTCCCACGCGTTCGAGCCGCGGCTCGAAGCCCTCGGGCACCCCGGGCGTGGCCATGACCAGGGTTCCGTCACGGTCGGCGATGGTGAATTCCCAATCAACGATCCGGAAGTGCCCGGTCGGATCGACGACGCCCATCGGCCGAATCTACCCGTCGGCTGGTTGCTCATCCCTTCGACGAGCACGATCGCGTTCGATCGAGCCGAGAACGGAGCGGGCGTGTTCGAGCAACTCCGCCTTCGACGGGCCGAAGGGGCGGGTCTCGTACATGGACGCCTGGTTTGCAGAATCTCCCGGGATGTCGACCGGCATTCGGCTCTGGGACCGTGGACCGACGGCCCTGGCGGGGGGTATCGAACCCGGGAACCCTGGGTCCAGATGCTCAGCCATGCCTTCCGCCGCGTGCGGTTCGGCCCGGAGTCGATCCGAGAGGTCGTCTTCGGGGTCGAGGACGGGGTGGTCCAGAACATGGTCCTCATCGCCGGCATGGTCGGGGCCGCCCTCTCCGACACCATCATTCTGCTCGCCGGGTCCGTCAACGCCATCGCCGGTGTGGTTGTCGATGGGGACGTATCTCTCCTCGCAGGCAGAGCGTGACGCCCTCGCCGCCGCCGGAACACCCGTCGCCAACGGGCTGCGTTCTCCGATCCGCGACGCGATGGTGATGGCCGGTGCCTACGCAGTGGGGGCCCTGGTGCCGCTCATCGCCTTGATGACGCCGTTCCTCGACCGCCCCGCGGCCGTCGTCATGGCGGTCACCCTCACCGCCGCCACCCTGTTCGCCCTCGGGGTG
>JAUYIV010000289.1 GCA_030688105.1 Actinomycetota bacterium
TCGTGAGCGGCGGCAGGTCGCTGGGCCCCTGGAAGAGCCCGTCCTGCTGGTGGACGCTGGCGTGCATGGCCTTGAAGAGCCGGTCGTGCTCCGGCGGCTCGACGGGCACGCAGACCTCGATGTCGCCGACATCGGGCCGGCCGCGGCGGGCGCTGCCGACGATCGTCGCGTCGGCGGCGTCGGCCCCCCAGCAGTGGAGGAGGTAGCCCGCGGCCGTGCGGGCCATGTCGAGCGGGATGCGTGTGCCGGTGCTCATGTGGTCTCCTTGGTGCCATTGGCACCGGACCCCTGCGCGTTGCTGTCGTCCCTTGCCGCCCTCGTCCCTGCTCCTGCGCGTTGCTGGCGATTTCGGTCGAGCGTAGGTCGGAGCGTGTGCAAGGCCTGCGCGTTGCTCGCCATCTGCGGTCGAGCGCAGGTGGTGTCTCGCGGTCGCGACAGTGCAGCTTCCTGCGCGTTGCTCGCAAACCGCGGCCGAGCGCAGGCGCGCTCCAGGTCGGGCTCCTCAACGGGAACCTGCGCGTTGCTCGCAAACCGCGGCCGAGCGCAGGAGACCGGCCGCATCGCCCTGTGCGGGCACGACTTGCGCCCAACCCTGTGCAGAAAAAACAAGCAACGCCGCGGGTCCATCATCACATCCCGCTCCCTTTTCGCGGAGAGTCCGCATGGCTTGTCGCCTGCGACACGGGCGCTGTGGCCCGCTCGCCCGGCGTGTCGGCGGGGCAGCCGCCGTCTTCATCCACCCCAGTCGTCACCTCCATCACCAGGCCGACCGCCTCGCACCGCTGCGCAAGGATCGACCGGAACTGTGCCCAGGGGAACGGGGCCACAAAGGACCGCTCCCTGTCGTCGTACGCGATCCCGGCGAACCCGTGCCGCCGGGCCTTCCCCGTGACCGTCGCCGCGAGCTGCTGGAGCCGCGTCCGCACGCGGTCCTCCCGCTTGTCCGCCGCCAGCCCGTAGGCCCGGCGCCGCTCCCGCCGGTGGTCGGAGGGGCACCGGCCCTCGAACTTCCAGTCCTCGCTCATCCGCTGGCGGCGGCGTTCGTAGGCCTCGATCAGCTCCCGCAGCTCATCGCCGTTCCAGCGGAACGGCTCCCCGCCGATCGTCGCGATGAGCAGGCTCTCGGCCCCGGTCCGGACCGGCATGAGCCCCGCGGCCCCCCGTGCCTCCGGCCTGGGCATGGTGTACACCAGCTTGGCGACGATCTTGCCCGAGCGGTCCCACCCGGGGGGGAGGATCTCGAGCGTGCGGCGGGCGTACCGGCCCTCGGCGATGGCTTCGACGATCTCCCGGTCGCGCCGCGTGCGGAGGATCAGGCCGAACTCCGGCCGCTGGTCCCGACGCAGCTCCCCGACCGCGAACACCGCGCCGTAGCCCTTCTCGGTCGTCGTCAGCGACCAGTTCTGGCGGCGGACGCTGTAGGGGAGCGGGCGGCGGTAGGTCGGTACCGACTGGCGGCACGAGACGACCACCTTCCACCGGTCGTGCAGGTAGCGAGCCCGGACTCGCTGCATGACATCCGACACCGCCCCGCTGGGAACATCCGGCGCCGCCGCCCGTGCCGCGGCGTAGGCGGCCTTCGAGATCGCACCGTCGAGCTTGGGGAGCCGGGGCTCGGTCCCGTTGGCCGTATCGCCTTTGACATACTCGCGCATCCCCGCGTTCGCGGCCCGCTGCACCCCGTCCCACATGCGGTTCAAGAGCTGGCGCATGGCGGACCAGTCGCCGTCCGACGGAGCGATAGAAACCGTGAGGGCCCGGGTGCAGGTGCTCACCGCGCCGCCTCCAGGCCGAGCGTGCCGTCGGCGATCGACCTGTAGATGTGCCACATCATGATGACCTCCTCAGGCAGGCCTCGCACATGGCGTTGGCCTCCTCCTCCTCGGTGAAGAGCACCGCCGAGCAGTCGGTGCAGCGCAGGCGGTCGGTCCTCCGCTCGCCACGGGCCGCCTCGACACGACGGTTCCGCTCGTCGCAGGCGTCGCAGATCCCCGACTCCAGCTCGACGGTCCTCGTCAGGATGCCGCGGCCGCAGCACTCGGGCGAGCGGCAGTACGCGGGCTGGGGTGGTGGTGGTGGTGTGGTGGTCATGGGTTGAAGCTCCGTCTACTGCTGCATGGTGGGTGGCGGTCCAGACGGCTTGTGGCGGTTGGTGAGCGACCCCCGGGGGATCGGCGTGGCCTTGACCTTGGCGGGCTCGATGGGCTCGAGGGGGAGCATCACGATCAGCTCGTCGCCGTGGACCACGAGCTTGCACCGCACCGCGCGCACGAGCCCGAGGCCCATGACCTGGAGCACGCGGCCGATGTGCACCTTGCTGGATCTGCTGCTCTTGCCGTTCTCGGTGCTGAACGCCAGCGACGGCTCGTCCCTCGACGCCGGCGCCCGCATGGCGATCCGCCGGTTCTCCCGGTCCATGCGCACCACGACGCGGCCGCCGGCGATGCCCGCGGCCTCGAGGTCCCGGTCGAGGATCGTTATCGACCCGCACTTGGACAGGCTGGCCTCGCCGGCGATGAGTGGGTGAGTGCCCGCGGGGATGTAGGTCTCCCAGGTCACGGGGCGGCCCTCCCGGCCCTCTTCTTCTTCGCCACCTTCTTCTTGGCCCCCGCCTTCTTGCCGGGCTTCGCGAGCGCCTTGATGTCGGCGGCGCACCTGCTGCACAGGTCCTCCTCCACCCAGTGGCAGGGCTCGCCGGTCGCCTCGACGCACTGGCTGCAGTCGCCCTCGGTGCACCCGCACACACGGCACGCCTGGGGCCCGGCGACCGGCGCCTTCTTCGAGGCCTTGGCGGACCTCTTCCCCGCGGCCTTCTTCTTCGCCGGCTTCTTGCTGGCGGTCTCCTTCGAGGACGCCTGCTTCTCGGCGGTGGGCTTGCCCTCGGCC
>JAUYIV010000293.1 GCA_030688105.1 Actinomycetota bacterium
CAGGCCCGGCGTGATTGCTGGTGGCTGGAGGCTGGTGGCTGGAGGCTGGAGGATCGTTTGTAGAAACCCCGACCCCCCCTAACCTGATCCGCACATGCCATCACGGAAGCCTGCCCGCCGGGGCTCGGGGCGGGGAAGGGCAACCGGCACCACCAACAAGGTCTCTCGGCCATCTGCGCTGGCGGCTCTGAGACAGCGAATCCGCAACAGCTTCGGTCGGCACGCCGACGACGTCTGGGGCGTCATCCTGCTCGTCGGGGGCGTGCTCGTCGGGCTGGCGTTCTTCGGCCTGGCCGGGCCCTTCGGGGAAGGCCTGACCGCCGGCCTCCAGGTGTTGTTCGGGGTGTGGGGATACGCCGTCGGCGGCGTGTTCATCGTCCTCGGCGCCCTGCTCGTGGTGTCCAGCCGCCGCGAGGACTATCGGCGCCTGGTCACCGGGTTCGCGGTGACGTTTCTCTCGACACTCGCCATGTTCCACCTGATGACCGGGACCGTGTCGCTGGCCGGGTCGTTCGACCTGGTCAAGGAGCGGGGAGGCGCGGTCGGATCGCTCATTGCCTTCCCGCTTCGCCGCGTCGTCGGTTTTTGGGGAGCGTTGACGATCATGGTCGCCTTCACGGCCCTCGGAGTGCTGCTCATGACGCGGACCACGGTCCGCGAGGCGGGTCATGCCCTTGCCGACTTCACCCGGGCCGGTTGGAGGCGCCTTCGAAGCCGTCAGCGACGTCATCGGCAGGCACCGGTGGTCGAGGTCCGCCCCTCGGCGCCGCGTCTGGTTCTCCCTCCGGACGAGCCGACGCGTGATCCCGGGCCCGACTACCTAATCCCGACACGCCCGAGTCCCGTGCCCAAGCGAAGGGTGGCAGCCGCGCCGCCGCCGGGCGGCCACACCCCGCAGGGGTACTCGCTTCCGCCGCTCGAGCTCCTCGAGCTGGGTGGGGGAGCCGGGCACTCGAAGAAGGCACTCGACGAGACGGCGCGCGAGCTCGAGGAAACCCTCGTCCAGCACGGGGTCGACGCCCGCCTCACGCGGATCGTCCCCGGCCCCACCGTCACCCGGTACGAGATCGAGCTGGCGCCGGGAGTCAAGGTGGCGCGCGTCACCAGTCTCGCCCACGACATCGCCTATGCCCTGGCGACCCCGGACGTCCGGATCATTGCCCCCATCCCTGGAAAGAGCGCCATCGGTGTGGAGGTGCCCAATCGGCGCCGCCGTCTCGTCACCCTGGGCGACATCCTCCGCAGCCCCGAGGCGAAGGAGGCGTCACATCCTTTGGAGGTGGCGCTGGGGATGGACATCTCGGGCCGTCCTCAGATGATCAACCTCTCCGAGCTCCCGCACGTGCTAATTGCCGGAGCCACCGGCGCCGGCAAGTCGTCGTGCATAAACGCCATCGTGACCTCGCTGCTCTTCCGGACCACCCCGGAGGAGGTTCGGATGATCCTGGTCGACCCGAAGCGGGTCGAACTGGGGCAGTACAACGACGTGCCCCATCTCCTCACGAAGGTGATCACCAACCCGAAGAAGGCCGCCGATGCCCTGCAGTGGGCGGTGCGTGAGATGGATCGGCGCTACGACCTGCTCGCCGAGGCCGGCGTCCGTGACATCGACGGGTATCACGAGAAGTTCGACCGGGGGATGCTCGACAACGTGCTGTTCGACCGGTTCCCATTCATCGTCGTCGTGGTCGACGAGCTCAACGACCTGATGATGGTGGCCGGGAGGGCCGTCGAGGATGCGGTGGTCCGGATCGCCCAGATGGCCCGGGCGGTAGGGATCCATCTGGTCATCGCCACCCAGCGGCCCTCCGTGGACGTCATCACAGGGGTGATCAAGGCGAACATCCCGTCGCGCCTCGCCTTCTCGGTGGCCTCCCAGGCGGACAGCCGGGTCATCCTCGATCTCTCGGGAGCCGAGAAGCTGATCGGGCTCGGCGACATGATCGTCGTGACCGCTCGGGATCCTCACCCGCGCCGCATCCAGGGCGCCTGGGTCAGCGAGGCGGAGATCCACAGCATCGTCGACCACGTTCGCCGGCAGCGCAAGGTGCGGTACGAGGAGGAGGTCTTCGAGGCCGCCGAGGCGCGAAGGGCCGAGCAGGAGGAGTTCGAGGGCGAGGATGCCGACATCGTTCGACAGGCGATCGAGCTGGTCGTCCGCTCCCAGCTGGGCTCGACCTCGATGCTGCAGCGCAAGCTCCGGATCGGGTTCGCCCGGGCCGGGCGTGTCATGGACATCATGGAGCGGATGGGGATCGTCGGGCCCTCCGAGGGATCGAAGGCACGCACCGTCCTCGTCGCCCCGGAAGAGCTCGACGAGATACTCGACGGCGAGATCGTCGGCGCGTAGCCCGTCGCCCGTCTCGGTCGAAAGTCGCCTCCCCGAGCCTTTTCGGGGCCGTACCCTTTGAGCCATGGACGCACGGCGTGTGGTTCCCCTCGCAATCCTGGCAGTCGCCGCCGCACTCGTCTTCCTGTGGCCCACCGGCCATCCCCGCGACGAGGCGGCACCGGCCGTCGCGCCCGACACCACCCTCCCGGTCGTCGCCGGGGTCTACGGCGGCTCGTGGGAGATCGTCCGCGGCGCTCCCGTCGGAAATCGGGCGCGGATGGCCATCACCGAGGTGGGCGACCGCATCTTCGTGTGGGGCGGGGCACAAGCCGGGTTCGTCGAGGCGGACCTTGCCCCCGACCAGTTCCTTCAGGATGGCTATCTCTACGACCCTGCCGAGGACGAGTGGGAGCCGGTGGCGCCCGTGGGCTTCGATCTGTGCCCGCTGGCGGATCCGGTTGCCATCGACGGAGGCTTCTGGGCGCCGATCGTCGTGTGGGGCCGGATCGATGCCACCCCCGACCGCACCTGCATCCCGGCGGCGGCATACGACCCGGCGAGTGCGACATGGCGGCCGCTCACCGGCGAGTTCTTCGAACGCTTGCGGCCGGACCATGTCGTCCTGTTGGAGGACCTGACCAACTCGGGGAACGAAGCCTCCACGATCCCGGGCCCGAGTCGTCTCGTCGCACCCGAGATCGGGCTCTACTACGACCTGCCGATGGGCCAGACCGGATCTTTGGGGAGCGGTCCGAGCATCCTGCCGGCCTCCGCGCCGTCGAGGACCTGGACCGGCGAGTGGCTTCTAATCGTCGATCTGGGGCGCCTCGGCGGGTGGGAGGCGGCGGCCGACGTCTGGCGGTGGAACCTGGGTGGCACCCCGATCGAGGCGAACGGCCAGGACATCGCCGCCACCGACATGGGCGTCTTCCTGGTGAATCGGGGGATGCAATCGGCGGTGCTCGACGATCCGACGGCGATGCTCTGGTCGGCGGTCGAGCCTCTGCCATTGCGTGCCTCGGGCTGCCTACCGGAGATCGCCAACGTCGCCGGGGTTCCCGTCGTCCACACCTGCGTCGGGGTGGCGGTGTACGACCCGTCGAGCGCCAGCTGGATCCCGTTCACCCCTCCGATCGGCCTGCAGGGGCAGTTGCTCGGGACCTCCGACAGCCTGTACTGGTTCTCGAGCCAGGTGTCACGTCTCCGCCTGCCCCGCTCGGGAGTCGTCCCGCCGCGGCGCCTCCCCGTCGGCCTCACCAACCTCGTTCTCCCGGAGGGCTATCACTTCGCCCACTCGATCGGCCTGGTCCAGACGATGGATGCCGACCTTCGGATCCTTTCGGAGGTGCACGGGTTCGGGGTTTCGACGCCGACCGGCGGCACCTGTCAGGTGCTCGGCTCCTACCAGCCCTTCCTCGACATGCCTCCGCCCGACGCGACGATCATCGTCGATCGGCCCATCCTGCCGCCCATCGAGGTGCTCGACTACTCCCAGGGCGACGCGGCCCGATTCGTGCTCGAGACGGCGCCCACCGACGTGATCGAGGTCCGCTGCGGCCGCTATGAGGAGGGTATCGCCCTCGTCGCCGCCCTCCAGTGGATCAAGCTTTAGGGCCCTCGCTTCGCTCAGCCCGTAATTGGCGATTGGCAATTGGCGATTGGCAAGAACGCGTTCGACGCGTCCGACGCATTGCGTATTGCGCCGAGCGGCGACCTCTGCGCGACCCGAGATGCCATCAGAGCCGTACCAGCACGAGCCGCGGGACTGGCGCATCGCGGGGCTGGCGATTGGCAGTTGGCGATTGGCAAGAACGCGTTCGACGCGTCCGAGGCATTGCGTATTGCGCCGAGCGGCGACCTCTGCGCGACCCGAGATGCCATCAGAGCCGTACCAGCACGAGCCGCGGGACTGGCGCATCGCGGGAGGCCGGCGCCAGCCGGCCGACCTACCGATAGCATCACTCGCCGAATGGAGATGCTCCGGATCCTCGACGCCGACGGCTCGCTCCTCGAAGACCCGCCGGTCGGTGTGGACGAGACCCGCCGGCTGTTCGCCGCCATGTCGAGCGCCCGCGTCTACGACCGGAAGGGCTCGGCCCTCCAGCGGCAGGGCCGGCTGGCGACCTACGCGCAGTTCGAAGGCCAGGAGGCCGCACAGATCGGTGCCGTGGCCGCTCTGCGGTCCGACGACTGGCTCGCGGCCACTTATCGCGATGCCGCCGCCATGTGGATGCAGGGATACCCCTGGGAGGCGTTGCTCCTCGGCCGGATGGGCGACGAGCGCGGGGGAGCGCCGCCTGCGGGCGTCAACGTGCTTCCCCCCTCGATCACCGTCGGCGGCCACATGATCCACGCGGTGGGCCTCGCCTGGGCCGAGAGCATCCTCGGCA
>JAUYIV010000294.1 GCA_030688105.1 Actinomycetota bacterium
TCGGCGAGCGTCTCGATGCAGATCAGATAGAGCTCTGCGCCGGGTGCCACCTCGTGGACGATCTCGGCAACCGCCGTGCCATGGCCGGTCCCGGTGAAACTCGTGCAGTAGTTGTGGGTGGTCACCGCCCCTGGAAGATCGTCCCCGAGCAAAGAGGCATATCCGTTGAACCCACCATCGATGACTGCGACCTTGACGCCCGCGCCGGTGATCCCCGCGTCGTTGTGCCAGACATCAGCTCCGAGAAACGCGACGCCTTCACCCGTCACCGTCAGCGGGACCGGGATCGAAGCGGAGCGCACCCATGCCACCAGGGGGCTCGTGCCCAGACCGCGGAGGGCCGCCACAGGAACCGTGGCCGCCACCACCTCGCCAATCGGCACAACCTCGGACCGCCCCCGCCGACCCGAGGAGTTCCAGCACCGGATCGTGTCCGGCTTCGGCGGGGAACACCTCGACGTCCACGAACTCCGACCCCCCGGGGCCACGGCCCCGCTCGGCCGCCAGATGAAGCTCAGTGTCGAGACGCTCGATACGAACCGGCCGTTCCCGCGGTAATTCGTCCAAGTCGACGCTGAGATGATCACCGGCCGCCACAGCCGGCGCACTCAGCATGAGCACGGTCACGAGACCGATCAACGCCCTACGTGCCCACATGAGCCCTCCGAATCTCTCACCCAGACGAACCCTACGCGAGCACCACCCCCGGTAACGCCTCCAACGCCGGCGCCTTCAGAGCGCGCCTTCGTCGACGAGTGGGTGCTTTCTCCCGACTCAGATGTCGTGATCGCCATCGGGACAGTCTTTCTCGATATCGTCGCCGACCGGAATTGCCATCCGTGCACCTGAGCTGTGGTGTACGACCCCGAGTTGAGTCCGGCTGCATCCCACAAACCAGAGTGTCAATCAGCTAAGAGGATGGACGTGGAAGCTCTTCGAAGACCCGGGGCGGTCTGGGGAGTCGCTGGACGGGCGCCCGGGGATGATGGATCTGCTGTCCGCCGTCGACCGGGGTGAGGTGGACGTGGTGCTCGTGGTCGACGAGTCGCGTCTCTCTCGCGACGACCTGACCGGGGCCGTGATCAGGGATCGGCTGAGCCGGGCGGGTGTGACCCTGGCTACCCCGGCTGGTGAGCATGATCTCGATGATCCGACTCAGAGATTCACCGCCAAGGTACTCGCCGCCGTCCACGAGATGGAGCAGGGACTGCGTACAGCGAAGACACAGCGAGGTCTTCGGGCAACAGCCAGCAACGGCTTTTGGCCTGGCGGACCTGCACCGTTCGGCTACCGGGTCGTGCCCGACCCTGCGGGCTCGTCCCACAAGGTGCTTGCGATAGACGAGTCCGAGGCAGCTGTGCTCCAGAGAGCCGTCCAGCTGATCCTCGATGAGGGCCTCTCCGCCTGGCATGCCTGCAGGCAGCTCAACGCCGAAGGGCTGGGACCCCGGTACGCCGATCGTTGGCACTGGCGGAACCTAGCCAGGACCCTGAAGATGACCACGCTGGCGGGCACGTGGCTCTATCGCCAACCGGACGGGGCGATCCCGGTGGAGGTGCCCGCGATCGTGACCCTCGACCGGTGGGAGGCGGTACAGGTCCGGGTTCGTGAGCGCCCCTCGGGGGTGCCAAAGAAACAGCACAGCTATCCGCTGACCGGTCGGCTGCGATGCCAATGCGGCGGATCCCTCTCCGGGGTGTGGCGGAGGGAGAACAATCGCAGGTACTACCAGTGCTCCATGAAGAGCAGCGAGTTCGATGAAAAGCGCTGCCCCTTCTACCCAAAGCAGCGGCCTGCCGATGAGCTTGAGCGCCGAGTGTGGTCCGTGGTCTCCGCCGCCCTGTCCGACCCTGAGTACCTCGAGGGTCTGATCACCGCCGCACAACACGATCGAGAAACCGCAGCACCAACTCAGGCCGATCAGCTCTAATCACTCCGCCGCAGGGTCGCCGAGTACGAGACACAGCAGGTTCGCGTCGTGCGCGATCTCACCCTGGACCGGGCCCTGAAACACCGGGCACTGGCCGAAATCGAAGAAGACCTCCGCCGAGCCCGGCAACGCGAAGCCCAGCTACTCGGCTGGGAGCAGCGACGACAAGAACACGAGAACCAGCGCCAAGCCGTCCACCGGCTCGCCGCCACCGCTCGCCAACGACTCGACGACCCGACCCCCGACCTCATGGCCGAGCTATTCCGGCTCTTCGACCTGAGCATCCAAGAAACCGCGGACGGCCTCCAAATCCAAGGGTTCATCCCCATCCCCGACGACGGATCCGACGTGCCACTCGCCCAGGCCGCTGGCGGTGAACCTTCGACAGAGGCGCCTCCGATCCGCGGACCTCGCCAACGACGATCCGGTCCGGGCGCATTCGGAGGGCGTGTCGCACCAGAGTCCGCAGCGTTATCTCCCCCGCCCCCTCAGCATTCGGCGGTCGTGCCTCGAGCCGGACCACATGGCCGGGCAGCCGCAGCTCCGCGGCGTCTTCGATCGTCACCACCCGCTCGCCTCCGGGAATCTCCCCAGCCAGCACGTTGAGCAGGGTCGTCTTGCCGGCACCCGTGCCGCCCGACACGAGCAGGTTCTTTCTGGCGGAGACGGACCCGGCCAGGAGCTCGGCCCCCGCGGCATCGATCGCGCCGGCTCCGACCGCGTCGCCGAGGCTCCCGACCACCGACACGAACCGTCGGATCGCGACCACCGGTCCGTCGACCGCGGCTGGGGGGATGACGGCGTGGAGGCGGGAGCCGTCCGCCAGCCGGGCATCCACGGCCGGCGACGCCCGGTCGAGACGGAGGCCGAGTGGGGCGATCACCCGCTCGACCGCGGCGACGATCGCCGCGGAATTCGAGAAGGTCGTCTCGGTACGATTCAGCCTGCCGGCACGCTCCACCCAGATCTCGTCGGGTCCGTTCACGAGGATGTCGCTCACCGTCGGGTCGGCAAGCAGGGGCTCCAGAGCGCCGAGACCGACGAGCTCGGCAACCGCCTCGCTCGCGACCCCCGGGGCAAGGGGCGCCTCGTCGGCGGCGTTGCGCCGCGCCGCGCGCATCACGTCGGCGCGGCGGAGAGGCACATCCGACCGGAGGAGCTGCTCAACGATGCGCGTCACCGCGGCCACGGGAGCCTCCACGCGCTCCTCCAGGCCCGGATCCAACGGTCCGTTCGCGGCGGCCGCCGCCCCTCGATCAACCGCCTCACGGTCTCCGGGTCGGGAACGGGCAACCTGACCCCGATGCCCGGGATCGGGGCGAATGCCGGCGTCGACTGGAACACCGCAGGCCCCATGGGCCCCGGAAACAGCTCACCCGGGATCAGGAGCCGGACGGGCACTACCGGTATCGGCAACGCCCCTGGGGCGGGGCGCGGCGGCAGCCGCAGAACCACTCTCGGAAGATGACCCAGCAGGGCCTCGATGACCGACTTTGCCTCGAGGGGGGCGACACCCCCGTTGCGAAGCACCCCGACGCCCCGGCGCGGCGTCAGGTCGTGTCGTCTCAGACCTTCCTGAACGAGATCGGCGAGGGAGCGATCCCCTGGATATCGCGGACCGAGCGGGTCGAGATCGACCACCACCGCGTCCTCGGCG
>JAUYIV010000140.1 GCA_030688105.1 Actinomycetota bacterium
GGCGCTCGCCATGCAACCCAAGATGATGCTCTTCGATGAGGTGACGTCGGCGCTCGACCCCGAGCTGGTCGGCGAGGTGCTCGGCGTCATGAAGCAGCTCGCCTCCGAAGGCATGACGATGGTGGTCGTGACCCACGAGATGGGCTTCGCCCGTGAGGTGGGCAGCCGGCTGCTGTTCATGGACCGGGGACTGATCCTCGAGGAGGGCCAGCCGGCCGCGGTCTTCCGCGACCCTCAGAACGAGCGCTGCCGCGAGTTCCTCAGCCAGGTGCTGTGATCACGATCCCGGCGCGGTTCAACGGCCCACCCGGGTCGGCCAACGGAGGGTACAGCTGCGGCATATTCGCATCGCTCGTCGATGGCGACGTCGAGGTGACCCTGCGATCACCGCCGCCGTTGGAGACCCCGATGGTGGTGACCACCGATGGGGATCGAGTGCTCGTCCACGACGGCGAGATCCTGGTCGCCGAGGTGCGCCCGGTCGAGATCGACCTCGAGATCCCCACGGCTCCTTCGCCAAAGCAAGCCGAGGCGGCTCGAGAGCGGTACCTGGGGTACGAGAGACACGAGTTCCCCACCTGCTTCACCTGCGGCACCGAGCGCAGCGACGGGCTGTCGGTGCACCCCGGCCCGGTGATGGGGACCGGGGTGGTCGCGTCGACCTGGACGGCGGACGAGAGCCTGCCGTCGGAAGACGGTCAACTCCGGCCCGAGATCGTCTGGGCGGCGCTCGACTGCCCCGGCGCCTGGGCGACGATGCGCGAGGTCACCTCGGATGCGGTCGTGTTGGGCCGGATGGCGGCCCGGATCGTCGAGCCGGTGCTCGTCGGCTCGACCCTGGTCTCCTACGGCTGGCAGATGGGCGCCGATGGCCGAAAGGCCTATGCCGGAACCGCGGTGGCCAATGAGAGAGGGCGAACGCTGGCGTATGCGCGCCAAGTGTGGATCGCACTGAACTAGCGATTCGCAATACGCGATACGCAATACGACAGAGCGCGTTCGGACCACTTCGCCGAAGTCGGTCGTATTGCGTATCGCGCCGAGCGGCGGCCGGACGCGACCCGGGATGCCTTCAGAGACCCGTCGCCGCGAGCCGCGGGACTGGCGCATCGCGGGAGGCCGGCGCCAGCCGGCCGACCCCGTCGCATCGCGAGAGGCCGGCGCCAGCCGGCCGACCTAATCCCGATAGTTGACGAACTGCAGCGGCAACCGGTAGTCAAGGCCGCGTAGCTCGGCGATCACGGACTGGAGCTCGTCGCGCTTCTTTCCCGAGACCCGAACCACGTCAGCGTTGATCTGGGCCTGGACCTTGATGCCCATGTCCCGGATCTTCTTCGAGACCTCGCGCGCCGCCTCGGAGTCGAGCCCTCTGTTGAGGATGAAGAGCGCCTTGTAGCGGGCGCCGCCTGCCGGTTGAATGGCGCCACCGGCGATCGACTTGAGCGACACCTTTCGGTGGACCAATCGTTCCTTCAGCACCTCGATCGCCGCCTTCAACCGGTCCTCGGTGGATGATTCGAGGGCGATGCCCTCGTCGGTCAGGCGCACCTGCGTCCCGGTTCCTTTGAAGTCGTAACGCGTCGAAGTCTCGCGAGCGGCCTGGTCCACCGCATTGCGCACTTCCTGGAGATCGACCCGGGAAACGACATCAAATGACGGCACTCTGTTCACTCCTCCCGAATCGGGCCACCTGGGCAACGGGGACTTCGCCCCCGCGCCGGGGATGCCCCCGGCATGGCATGATTGTGTCATGCCGACGACGCCCCGGAGCCAAAGGGCTTACCTCTTCGCCGCGCCTTAGTGCAGGCCGCCTCCGCGTCCCGAACGTCGCCGACCCTGAGGAGCCATCGAATGAACAGCCTCGTCCAACGACATGAGAAGGTCTATGCCCCCGTCATCACGTGGGACTCTGACCTCGAGATCGTTTCCGCCGATGGAGCCTGGGTCACCGATGTAGAGGGCGAACGGTATCTCGACTTCGCCTGCGGCATCTCCGTCACCAACGCCGGCCACAACCACCCGGCGGTCGTCGCCGCGGCCAAGGATCAGCTCGACAAGGTCTGGCACGCCGGTGGAGCATTCCGCTACGACTCTCTGGTCACCGCCGCCGAGAAGGTCCTCGAGATCACGCCGCCGTCGATCGACCGGCTGTTCTTCATGAACTCGGGCGCCGAGGCGGTGGAGGCCGGAGTCAAGCTCGCCCGCAAGACGACCGGGCGCCAGGGGGTCGTCGTGTTCCGGGGTGGATTCCACGGGCGGACCATGGGATCGGTCACCTACACGACCTCGAAGGCGAAGTACCGGGAGGGATACCACCCGCTGCTCCCTTCGGTGTTCGTCACCCCCTTCCCTCATCCCTTTGCCTGGGGGATGAGCGAGGAGGAGGCGACCGATCACGCGATCCGCGAGCTCGAGCTGAAGTTTGCCCATGAGGTGACCCCCCAGGAGGTCGCCACTTTCCTCATCGAACCGGTTCAGGGTGAGGGTGGCTACTACCCCACGCCCCAGCGCTTCATGGAGCGACTGGGCGAGCTCGCAGGCGAGCACGGCATCCTGATGATGTTCGACGAGATCCAGACCGGATTCGGACGGACCGCGAAATGGTTCGCGTCCGAGCATTACGGCATCGAGCCGGACGTGCTCCTGATGGGGAAGGCGATCGCCAACGGGCTCCCGCTGTCGGCAATCGGAGCCCGAAGCGAGATTTTCGACCGGTGGGCGCCGGGGTCCCATGGGACGACCTTCGGTGGGAACCCGGTCGCCTGTGCCGCTGCCGCGGCCAACATGGATGCCCTCGCCGAGCTCATCCCGGGCACGCCTGCCCTCTCCGAGCATGCCTTCGGGCGATTCGCCGAGCTGCAGCGGAGGCACCCGACCATCGGTGACGTCCGCGGCCTCGGGCTGATGATCGGCGTCGAGGTGGTGAGGGCCGGCACCAACCAGCCCGATCCCGACGCCTTCCCGTTCCTCGCCCAGCACACTCGGGAGAACGGACTGCTCATCCTCGACTGCGGACCAAACGGGAACGTCATCCGGTTCATCCCGCCCCTGTGCGTGACGACCGAGGAGCTGGACCAGGGCATCGACATCATCGACGCCGCGCTCGCCGCGTACGAGGGTTGACACCTTGCTCTGGGCGGCAGGTGGTGCCGTAGGTCGGTAGCCACTCGCAATTCGCAATTCGCGATTCGACAGAGTGCGTCCGAAGCGTCCGCCACGATCAGTCGAATCGCGCCGAGCGGCGATCCGATGCGACCACAGATGCCTGGAGAGACGGGCCAACTCCGGCCGCGGGACCTGCGAATCGCGAATTGCGGGGCGCCGAAGGCGCCCTACCTTCTTTGCGGCCGGATCTTGAAGTCGCGTGAGCGGCCGCTGCCGATGGTGGCCAAGAGCACCGTGAGGCCGGCGAGGATCGACAGCGTCTGGAGCCAGTCGCCCGCCACCGCGTAGACGGTCCGGCGTGAAGTCTGCAGATTGATCCTCCCCTGAAGGATGTCGTCGTCGAAGAGATTGGTCCTGCGCCCAACCGATCCATCGGCGCGGATGAGAGTCGAGCGCCCGGTGACCGCAGCATGGACGACATCGACGCCGAGCGATGCCGCCGACATGCGGACCATGCCGATCAGCTGGTCGGACGCGGCGCCTCTGCCGTACGAGGCTTCGTTGGTCGCGACCACCATGAGCTGCGCCCCCGCCCGCACCTCGCTGCGGATCGTCCGGGCGAAGGCCCCCTCGAACGAGATCACCGATCCGAACAGGCCGGAGCCCTCGGGCACCGAGATGGGAAACACCACCGGCACGAGTCCTGGCTTCAGGTCGTTGGGGATGGCGTCGAGCTGCGGGATGAACTGGAGAATCTTGCGGAACGGGACGTACTCGCCAAACGGCACACCGTGCCGCTTGAGGTACTCGCCGATGATCCCCCCATCGGGGCCGAAGACCACGGTGTAGTTCTCGAATGTGCCCGGCTCCCCTGGCCGGGTCCCGCCGGCGATCAGATAGGCGTTGATTCGTGCAGCCTCGGCTCCCATGTCTCGCCGGACGTCGCCGTTGAAGGTCGGATTGACGTCACCTCCGAACGCATCCTCGCCCCACACGACGAGGTCGACGGCACCCGGCTCGATCTGGTTGGTGAGAGCCATGTGGAAGGTGTAGATCCGCAGCTTCTCGTTCTCACAGTGGACCCGCGGGCAGGGCGAGTTTCCTTGGACGATGGCGACGTCGATCGGCGGCCCGTTGGCATCGGGCGCGAACAGCGCCCCCATGAGCGACAGCACAATGGTCGCGGAGGCGGCGAGCTCGAGGGGACGGCGGTCGCGTTCCTCGTCGACCATCAGGACGATCCCCGCGGCGAAGCCGATGACAATGACGCCCCAGCCCGACGCCCCCACCCACTGAGCCGCGCCGCGCGGCCACGAGAGCGCCCCGACCGGAAAACCCACCGACCCCCAAGGGAACCCACCGAGCGGCCACCGAGCCCTCAGGAACTCCCACAGCGCCCAGCCCCCCATCGCCACCAGCCACCAGCGCCACGGTGACCAGGTCCTGGCCAGGTACATGACGAGTGCAAAGCCGGCCGCCCACAACGCCATCACGATCGTCAGGGGGATCCAGGCCACGGCTCCGAGCACGAAGATCCAGATGAGCAGGGGCCCGTAGAAAGCCACGCCGAACAGGAACCCCAGCCAGCCTGCCTCGCGCGGGTTCGACAGCCGCCGCATCGCCCACAAGAAGGGCGCGGGCGCGGCGAACACCAGAAAACCCCAGCCGAGTGGCGGAAACGATGCCCACATCAGAAGAGCAGAGAGCAAGACCGCGAAGACCTGGGTCATTGCGCGGCGAGCGTAGTGGCCTGGTCATTCGACGCCCCATCGGTCCCGTCATGGCCACCGCGGGGGGTGGGTTTCACACGACGCCGGACCGAGCAAGGCACGCTCAGAGCCGACGTCGAGCCCGACAGGGTCGAAACACCAGGGTCGAACGACGGCGAGACGATCCGGCTCGATGGTCTCTGCGGCGGCGAAGCCCGGCACGGGGACCAATAGAGTCGGCCACATGGACGATCTCGAGGTGGCCAGGGCTGCGGCCGTAGCCGCGGCCGAGATCATCCGGGCCAGGGGTTCGGGAGTCGCCGAGTACAAGGGGGCGGTCGATCCCGTCACCGCCGTGGACCGCGAGGCCGAGGCCGCCATCACGAAGGTGCTCGGCTCGCATCGGCCGGCCGACGGCCTTCTCGCCGAGGAGGGAACGGGAACCGAGTCGACGTCCGGACGCCGCTGGGTGGTCGACCCACTCGACGGCACCGTCAACTTCCTCCACGGGGTGCCCCAGGTCTCGGTATCGGTCGCGCTCGAGATGGACGCCGAACCAATCGTCGGTGTGATTCGCGACGTCTATCGGGACGAAGAGTTCACCGCGGAGCACGGAAAGGGCGCATCCCTGAACGGGGCGCCGATCACGGTCTCACGCGCTCGTGAGCTCTCGACGTCGCTCGTTTCGACCGGCTTCGC
>JAUYIV010000300.1 GCA_030688105.1 Actinomycetota bacterium
CGCCGAGCAGCCGGGACGCGTATGCCCCGTAGGCATCGGTCAGGTCGAGCACCCGGACCCCCGCCAGAGCGCGGCCAGGCTCAGGCATCGTCCTCGGCATCCAGCAGGTACACACCCCAGCTGTGGAGGATGTGATTGACCGACCGATACCGCTGGAGTGACTTCTCGGGCTCGGCGAGGATCAACGCATTCAAGATGGCGTTCGCCACCGCGAGCGCAGGGACCAGGGTGTTCTGCGGCCCGAGCCCCGACGCCATCGCCGGAAGGACGTACTCCACCCGCTGTCCCACCGGGGAGATCGCCCGGTCCGTCACCCCGATCGTCGTCGCCCCCCGCTCGATCGCCCAGTTCACGACGTCGAGCACCTTGCGCGAGTACGGCGGGAAGGTGAACGCGACCACCGCATCGCCCTCGCCGATGTCCACGATGCCCCCTGCCCCCTCACCGTCCGCTCGGACCAGCCGCGTCTCCCCGCGCGCCCGATCCAGGGCGAGCGAGAAGAAGTGGGCCACGCCGTAGGTGGTGATGTCGCCGCTGACGAAGATGCGCCGGGACGAGGCGAGCACGGCGACGACCTCCGTCACGACGGAGGGATCGAGGTTTGCGATGGTCCGCGACAGCTGCTCCATGTCGCGCGCCAGCGAGTGACCAACGGTGCCATCGAGGTGGGTGACATCGGCCTCGATGGGATCGGACGCTCCCCGCATCTGCGAGCGAACGAGCACCCGGACTCGTTCCTGGAGGTCCTGATATCCCTCCAATCCGAGTCGGTAGGCAAACCTGACGATCGTCGAGGCGCTCACACCGAGCCGGTTGGCGAGCTTGTCGACGGTGGCGAACGCCACGAACTCGGGATCGTCCACGATCCCCTCGGCGATCCGCTTCTGGGAGGGTGTGAGGCCGTCGTAGGCCGATCGAACCTTCTCGATTACATCCGACTCGGTCATGGGTTCCCCCTATGGGACATAGGCGAGCATCCGGAGCTCGGTCATGTGCTCGATGGCGTACTTGATCCCCTCACGCCCCAGACCCGACTGCTTGGCGCCCCCGTAGGGCATGTTGTCGACGCGAAAGGTCGGGACATCGTTGACGACGACTGCTCCCACGTCGAGGTCCTCGAAGGCCATCCAGGCGCGCGGCAGGTCTCGAGTGAACACCCCGGCCTGCAACCCGTATTTGCTCCGATTGACCTCGGCGAGCGCCTCGCCGAAGTCGTCGAAGCGCTCCACGACTACGACCGGGGCAAAGGCCTCCTCGGTGCACAGCCTCGCCTGTCGCGGCACCCCCGTGACCACCGTCGGCGCGGCGAATGCACCCTCGTGGGTTCCCCCGCACAACACCTCGGCGCCGTCCTGTCGCGCCTCGTCCACCCACTCGACAAAGGTGGCCGCGGCCCGCTCGCTGATCATCGGGCCGATGTCGCTCGACTCGTCGAGCGGGTCACCGACCCTGAGCGCCGTCGCCCCCTCGACGAGGCGAGGGACGAACTCGTCCCACAGCGACGCGTGGACGAGGCAGCGCTGGACGCTGATGCAGAGCTGGCCGGCATACTTGAATCCGCCCTTGACCACCCGTTGCACGGCGCGGTCCACGTCCGCGGACTCGTCGATGATCACCGCGGCGTTCCCTCCGAGCTCGAGGGTGACCCGCTTGGTCCCGGCCTCCGCCCTCATCCGCCACCCCACCTCGGCGGAGCCGGTGAAGGTGAGCAGCCGGAACCGGTCGTCGCCGACCATAAGCGACCCCACCTCCCGATCCATCGGGAGCATGCTCACCGACCCGGGGACCGCCCCCGCGTCATCGATGATCCGGGCCAGCGACAGCAAGGTGAGGGGCACCTTGGACGGTGGTTTCAGGACGATCGTGTTCCCGGCCGCCAACGCCGGGGCGAGCTTGTGTGCGGCCAGGCTCAGGGGCACGTTGAATGGCGTGATCGCTGCGACCGGCCCGAGCGGCATCCGGCGGATGATCCCCCACCTCCCCCGGGCCGTCTCGATGAGGTCGAGCGGGAGCACCTCGCCCCCGATCCGCTCGGCCTCCTCACCGGCCATGCGGAACGCGAGCGCGGTCCGACTCACCTCCGTGCGGGAGTCGGCGATCGGCTTGCCGGCCTCGAGCGCGAGGAGGTGCGCCAGCTCGTCGGTCGCGTCGGTGATCCCGGCCGACACTCGCCGGAGGAGGTCGCCCCGCTCGAACGAGGCCAATCGCCTCGTGGTGGCGAAGGCGGTGACCGCGGCTGCGACCGCGGCGTCGTACTGGTCCCTCGTGGTGAGGAAGGTCGAACCGATCTCGCGCCCGTCCCACGTACGCGACTCGAGAATCCGATCGGAGGTCTCCCAGCGACCGCCGACGAGGATCGGATGGCCTTCGGCTGCCGACTCCGGCGCCGGAGGAGGAGTGCGGGCCCCCTCGGTCATGACGGCAGCGACAGCTGGTTGTACGCCGGGTAGCTCTCCGCCCAATTCGAGGGGTACGCCCGGGTGAGCCCCTTCGTGAAGTATGTGGGGACATCGGGGTCGAGCTCCACGTCGAGCACCCACGGCCGCCCGCTCGCGATCGCGGCGTCGAGGGCGGGGCGGAACTCCTCGGTCTTGACGACCTTGGTGCCACCGGCGCCGAACGACTCCGCCAGCGCGACGAAATCCGGGTTGTATGGATTCCCCTCCGGGTCGGTGAAGCTGATCCATGGGTGGATCCGGCCGTGGGCCGCCATCGCGCCCTTCCGCTCGATGCCCAGCTCGTAGTTGTTGAGGATCACCCACACGATAGGAAGCCCGTACTCGATCGCGGTCGCCAGCACCTGCGGGCCCATGAGGAACGCCCCGTCACCGGTGAGCACCACCGTGGTGCCGTCGGGGTTGGCGAGGGCCGCTCCCGGCGCCCCCTGCGATGCCCACCCCATCTCGGCCATGCCCGGGTTGAGGTGCCACGTCCCGGGTGTGCGGATGGTCATGTACGGCTCGGCGTACTGAATGACGTCCCCGACGTCGATGAACACATGCCCGCCCGGCAGGAGGGCTTCGCCCACCTCGTAGGAGAGCTTCCCGGGATGGATGGGGGACGACGTCGAACCGGTGACCTCCTTGATCTCCTCGTTCCATTCGGCATGGAACGCCTGGACCGTGGACACCCAGTCCGATCGATCCGGGGCACCGTCTCCGAGAGCGGCAGCCAGATCGCGCAGGAACGCGTTGGCATCGCTGACGAGTCCGAGCTCGACGGGGTAGTTCCGGCCGATCTCCGTCGGGTCGAGATCGACGTGGATCAGCTTGGTCTCCGGGAAGTTGTAGATCATCCCCTTGCGCCAGTTCGAGGTGTGGTTGTCGGAGAAGCGGGCGCCGACGGCGACGATCACATCCGCCTCCCTGGTGGCCCGGGCCGCCGACTCGGTCCCGGATCTGCCGACCGGCCCGAGGGACAGCGGGTGCTCCTCGGAGAGGGCGCCCTTGGCGGTGAGCGTCGTAACGACGGGGACGTTCTCGGCTTCAGCGAGATCCTTGAGCAAGTCCATCGACCCGGGCGACAGGTTGAGGCCGCCCCCGGCCAGGATCATCGGGCGCTTGGCCTTCCTTACGATCTCGGCGGCGCGTGACACCGCTGCGTGGTCGGCCCGCACGACCTGGTGGACGGACCGGGCGCTCGGCGGCTCCGGTTCGCCGACGACTTCGGTGCCCATGATGTCCGACGGGATCTGGACGAACACCGGACCGGGCCTGCCCGAGAGGGCGACGCGCACGGCGTGGTTGAGCACGTCGATCGCGGTGTCGGGACGGGTGATCATCCAGGAGCCCTTGGTGACCGGCCGGAACACGCTCACGGCGTCCTCGTGCCCGTGGTACCACATCTCCTGCATCCCGGCCTTGCCGAGGAAGTGGGTCGGCGTCCCGCCGCCAATGAGCAGCACCGGAATCGAATCGTGCATCGCGTTCGCCATGCCCCCGACGGCGTTCAGGAGGCCCGGGCCCTTGGTGACGATGACCGGCGCCAGCCGGCCGGTCAGGCGGTAGTAGATGTCTGCCTGATGCACCGCCTGGGACTCGTGCTTCGCCTGAATGCCGCGAATCTGCGGCTGCTCGATGAGGGCATCGAGGAAGGACCACACGGCACCCCCGGCATATCCGAAGTAGTACTCGAACCCGGCGACCCCGAACCACCGGGCCACTGCGTCCACGACGCGCATGAGAACCGCCTCCCAAATGTTGCAGCGAAATCGTGACAGCAATTTTTGTTGCTGTCAAAAGGTCATCGTGACAGACGCTGCAGGCCCTCGGGGAGGTGCCGATCAGTCCGCGGGTCGCGTCTCCTCGACCAAACCAGCCCAGATACGAGCCCCTCGCCTCGGCCTCCGTTGGTGACGTGGCGAGCGCCGAGGGCAACGAGCGTGGCGGTGAAGGCGCTGCTCTTCGTTTAGCTCCAGTGGTTGTCGGTCATCACCGCTTCGATCAGTTCGATCCCACAGGCAGCGAATCCGGTTCGGGCTCCGATGTGGCCGAGGTGACCGATCCTGCAGCCCGGCATCATCCTCAGTATCGAAACGAGCCAGCCACCGGTGAAGACACCGACCAGAGACATCCATCGCCTTCGCGGCATGAGAACCGGCCAGCCCTCCACACGGACCCCCGCACCAACAACCTGTGCCCGAACACGTTCCGCCGAGCATTACGGTGACCCATGAAGACCTCCCGGTGGGTGTGACAGCAATCACCACTCCACTCGGAGGTCTTCACCAATGACTGTCACCAACGTCCCGGCCAGGTACACCTAGACGCTCGCGTTCTCCGCTCGCCTTCCCAGCGCGGCTTGCGCGGCGGCGAGGCGGGCGATGGGCACCCGGGGCGGGCTGCACGAGACGTAGTCGAGGCCGGTGGCGTGGCAGAAGGCGATCGTCGCCGGGTCGCCCCCATGCTCCCCGCAGATGCCCACCTCGAGATCCGGACGGACTGCCCGTCCCTCCCGAGTTGCCGACTCGACGAGACGGCCGACGCCTTCGATGTCCAGCGACAGGAAGGGGTCGGTCTTCAAGATCCCGGACTCGAGGTACTCGGCGAGGAACGCATCCTGGGCGTCGTCTCGACTGATCCCGAAGGTCATCTGCGTGAGATCGTTCGTCCCGAACGAGAAGAAGCGCGCATGTTTGGCGAGCACGCCGGCGGTGAGGGCCGCCCTCGGGATCTCGATCATCGTCCCGATCGGTATGTCGATGCCCACCCCGGAGGCCTCGATCTCCCGCTCGATCATCGCCTCCATCCGCTCCAGCTCGTGGTCGATCGAGACGAGAGGCACCATGAGCTCGAGGTGGGGATCCCCGCCCGCCGCCAGGCGCCGCCGTACCGCTTCGAGCGCCGCCCTCACCTGGGCGACATAGAGCTCCGGGCGCACGATCCCCAAGCGCACCCCGCGCAGGCCCATCATCGGATTCGACTCCTCGAGCCGCCGCACCGCAGCGATGAGTTGATCGATGTCACCGGTGTCGGCGTGCTTGGCGATCAGCTCGCTCCGTTCCATCACCAGATCGATCCGGGCAGGGAGGAACTCGTGGAGTGGAGGGTCGAGCAGGCGGACCACGACCGGCTTGCCGTCCATGGCCTCGAGGAGGTCCTCGAAGTCGTCCGCCTGCACCTTCTCCAGGGCATCGAGTGCCGTCTCGGGGTTCTCCTCGAGGATCACCCGCTGGACGATCGGAAGCCGGTCGCCCATGAACATGTGCTCGGTGCGGGCGAGACCGATCCCGTCGGCGCCCCAGCGGACCGCCTCGCGGGCGGTGACCCCGTCGTCGGCGTTGGCTCGGACGCCGAGGGTGCGGACCTCGTCGGCCCAACCCAGGAGAACCTCCAACTCGTCACTCGGCTCGGGCCGGGTGTGGGGAAGCTCCCCGAGATAGACGCGGCCCGAACTGCCGTCGAGCGTGATCACGTCACCCTCGGAGACGACGACCGTACCCGAGGTGAACCGGCGGTTGGCCTCGTCCACAATCATCCCTCCCGCCCCGGTCACCGCCGGAGTGCCCATGCCCCGGGCGACCACCGCCGCGTGGCTGGTGCGGCCCCCATGGCTGGTGAGGATGCCCTCGGCGGCGGCCATGCCATGGATGTCGTCGGGCGTGGTCTCCCAACGGACCAGGATCACCGGGGTGCCGGCGGCTGCCATCTCGACGGCGCGGTCGGCGTCGAACACGGCGGCGCCGGATGCCGCTCCCGGTGAGGCGTTGAGCCCTCGGGCGATGGGCTCTGCGGCTACTGGCTCGTCGAGGCGGGGATGGAGCAGCTGGTCGAGCCCCGCGGGGTCGACGCGGAGCAGGGCGGTGTCGCGGTCGATGAGGCCCTCGCCCACCATTTCCACGGCGATGCGCACGGCGGCGGCCGAGGTGCGCTTGCCCACCCGGGTTTGGAGGATCCAGAGCTTGTCGCGCTCGATCGTGAACTCGATGTCACACATGTCGCGGTAGTGCGCTTCGAGGGTGGTCATCACCCGCATCAGCTCGTCGTGCCGCTCGGGATGGCGGTCGGCGAGGTCGGCGAGGCGGAGAGTGTTGCGGATACCGGCGACCACGTCCTCGCCCTGGGCGTCGGGGAGATAGTCGCCGTATGGAGTGGCTTCCCCCGTCGCGGGATCCCGGGTGAAGCAGACACCGGTACCGGAGTCCTCTCCAAGGTCGCCAAACACCATCGCCTGAACATTGCACGCGGTTCCGAGGTCGTCGGGCAGGCCGTGGATTTTTCGATAGTCCCTGGCGCGGCGGTTGTTCCACGATGAGAAGACCGCGGCGATCGCCCCCCGGAGTTGCTCGCGGGGATCTTGGGGCACCGGGGTTCCGGTGGAGGCGACGATGTCCTCGAAGCGACGCGTCGCCTCCCGCAGGTCGTCCGCGGTGAGCCGGCTGTCGTCATCCACTCCGCGAGCGGCGCGCAGTTCTGTGAGCACAGCCTCGAAGGCCGCCTCGTCGGCGCCGAGCACCACCTTCCCGTATGTCTGCACGAAGCGGCGGTATGCGTCCCAGGCGAACTGCTCTGCGTTCGACCACGCCACCAGGGCGCCGTGGACCTGGTGGTTCAGCCCGAGGTTGAGGACCGAATCCATCATGCCCGGCATCGAGAACTTCGCTCCCGAACGGACCGAGACCAGCAGCGGCACGCCCTCGGTGGCGCCGAAGGTTCGGCCGGTGCTTCGCTCGAGCCGGCCCAGCGCCTCGAGCGTCTCCCCCCAGATGTCGTCGGCGATGGTGTCCTCGGCGAGAAATCGCAGGCACGCCTCCGTCGAGATGGTGAAACCGGGTGGTACCGGGAGCCCGATTCCGGTCATGGTGGCGAGACCGGCTCCTTTGCCACCGAGGCGGTCCTTGTCGTCGCCGTCACCGGCGGAGAAGTCGAAGGCGTACATCGGGGTCATTGTGGTCGGATCGCGAGGCATGCCGGGCCGGAGGCCCGCTTCCCGCTTCCCGCTTCCCGCAAGAGAATCAAGAATCAAGACAAGAGAAGTGTCGGTCTTGCGGGCGACGGGCGACGGGCAACGGGCAACGGGCAACGCTCTTGACTCTTGACTCTTGACTCTTGACTCCTTTACTCACTTCACCGGCAATTCCACGTGGATCTTGGTGCCTTCGCCCTGGCGCGACTCGAGCCCATAGACCCCGCCGGCAGTCGCCACCCGGCGGGCCATGTTTCCCAGCCCGAGGCCGTGGTGGTCGGTCGAGGTGTCGAACCCGTCGCCGTTGTCGGAGACGGTGACCATCACCCGGTCCTGGCGGCAACGGACGGTGACCCCGATCGTGGTGGCGTCGGCGTGGCGCAGCGCGTTGCTCACCGCCTCCCCGACGATGGCGATCAGATGATCGGCAATGGCCTGATCCGGGACTCCCGGCGGGCAGTCGACGGTGAGTTCCACTTCCTTGCCGTGCGGCCCGGACAATTCTTGGAGGAGGCCGGTCAGCCGCGAGGTGAGCCCCGGCTGGGCCCAGACCGGGGGCTGGAGGTCGAAGATGAAGCGGCGCAAAGCGGCGATGGTGGAATCGAGCCTGTCGACGGCGTCATCGATCCGAGCCTTCATCGACCCCGGATCGCTCTCGATCTTGCCGATGGAGGCCTGGAGACCCAGGCCGACGGCGAAGAGGTCCTGGATGATCGAGTCGTGGAGATCGTGGGCGATCCGTTCCCGATCCTCGGTCAGCGCCGCCCGGCGAAGCCGTTCCTGCAGCCGAAGGGTCGATATGGCGGCGCCGGCGGTCACCGCCATGAACTCCACGAGCACCTCGTCCTGCTCGGTGAAACCGCCGTCCTTTTCGGTGAGGTAGAGATTGCCGAAGACGCGGTCGCCGACCCGCACCGGCACGCCGAGGAAGCTGTGCATCGCCGGATGGTTCGAGGGGAACCCGACGGAGTCCGGGTGGTCGGTGATCTCGTCGATTCGCACCGTCTTCGCCTGGTTGGTGATGGTTCCGAGGACGCCCTCGCCTCGGGGAGGGTGGCCGATCTTCGCCACCGCGTCCGGCTCGAGGCCGATCGGGATGAAATCGATGAGCATCCCGTGATCGCCGATGACCCCAAGGGCGCCATACCGGGCGCCGGTGAGCTCCATGGCGGTCGTCACCATGGATCGCAGGAGGGATGCCAGATCCACGTGTCCGACGACGCTGGCGGCGGCCTCCACGAGACCGCGGATTCGTTGCGGAGTGAACCCGTTCACGGGTGCGGAGTGTAAAGGTCACACGGCCCCTCCTCGGCAAGGTCGACAAAGAAGTGGCCCTCAGCCATCGGCCCCGGGTCCTCGCCCGTCGCCCGCAAGAGTCAAGACCTCTCTTGACTCATGATTCTTGATTCTTGCGGGAGGCGGGAGGCGGGACGCGGGGAGCGGGCGGGAGGCGGGAGGCGGGCGAGGCCCGGGTATCGTGGTGGGCGTGACGCTGCGCATCGAATTGGTCGACGACCACGAGGTCGTCCGCAGTGGCCTCAAGACCATGCTCGACGCCGAGGAGGATCTCGAGGTCGTGGGCGAGGCGGGCTCTGTCGAGGAGGCGATAAGGCGCGTCGGCTTCGACGAGCCCGACGTCGTGATCCTCGACGTCCGGCTCCCCGATGGCAGCGGGGTCGAGGCCTGCCGTGAGATCCGCACCCGCTGGCCCGACGTCCATGTGCTGATGCTCACGTCCTTCGCCGACGACGAGGCGCTCTTCTCCTCGATTCTCGCCGGCGCCTCCGGCTACGTCCTGAAGCAGATCAAGGGCTCGGATCTCATCGAAAGCGTGCGCAAGGTGGGTCGGGGCGAGTCGCTGCTCGATCCCGAGATGACCGACCGCGTCTTCCGGCGCATCCGCGGCGAGGAGCAGGACGATCCGCTGCTGTCACGCCTGAGCAAACAGGAGCGCCGGATCCTCGAGTACATCGCCGAGGGCCTCACCAACCGGCAGATCAGCGAGGAGATGTTCCTCGCCGAGAAGACCGTGAAGAATTACGTCTCCAACGTCCTCGCCAAGCTGGAGATGAGCCGGCGCAGTGAAGCGGCCGCCTATGCCGCCCGCCTCCAGGCCGAGAAAGAGCATCGCTACCCCCCGGAGCAGTGGCCTTCATGAGGATCGTCGTTGGCGTCGACGACAGCGACATGGGGGAGGCCGCGGCGCGGAAGGCGATCGCCCTCGCCGATCGGCTCGCCGCCGAGGTCGACGTGGTCTTCGTGTCGCACGTCCCCTCGACGGTGCTCGCCGCGATGGCAGGCGTTCCCACCGTTGCCGAGGACTTTGCCACCGCGCAGCGTGATGCGGTCTGGAAGAGGATCAGCCCTGTCATGGAAGGGACCAAGGCGCGCCGGGTCGACCTCGAGGGGTATCCGCCCGATGCCCTAGTGGCCCACGCCAGGGCGACCTCCGCCGACCTGATCGTGGTCGGGGGCCGGGGGAGAGGGGACCTGGCCTCGCTGCTTCTGGGGAGCACGAGCCACCGGGTCGTGAACCACGCGGGGTGCGATGTCATGGTTGTGCGCGAGGAGGGTTGAGATGAAGGTTCGAGATCTGATGACGACCGATCCGATCACCACCACGCCGGATGCTCCGCTCAAGGAAGCGGCAAGGATCATGGTCCGCGAGAAGATCAGCGGCCTGCCGGTGATGAAGGGCGCCAAGGTGGTGGGGATCGTCACCGAAGGCGACTTCCTTCGCCAGGAGGCGAACCGCGATCAGCCGTACCGTCTGAGCCTGCTCGAGGCCCTGTTCGGTGAGGGTGGCGCCGAGCCGGCGGTCGAGACGGTGGGCGAGGTGATGACCGAGCCGGTGATCACGATCACCCCGGATGCCACCGTGAGCGAGGCGGCCCGGGTCATGTCGCATCGGAAGGTGAAGCGCCTCCCCGTTCTCGACGACGATGGCAATCTCATCGGTGTGATCAGCCGCGCCGATGTGGTGAACGCGTTCACCAAGCCCGATGAGGTCATCGAAGACGAGGTACGCGAGGACATCGTCCGGAGGCTGCTGTTCCTCGAGCCCGATGTGATCGGTGTCAGCGTCGACGATGGTGTGGTCACGCTCTCGGGTGAGTTGGAGAACCGCACCGAAGCGCATCTCCTCGAGGAGCTGACACGGCGCATCGCCGGGGTGGTCCGGGTGGTCAGCGACCTCACGTACGAGGTCGACGACCAGCGCATCGGGAAGTCGTACCCGCTGGGGTAGCCCGCAGTCCAGAGTTGCTGGTGTCGAAGCGCATTGTCGAAAGCCCCCGTGGGCGGGAGCGGACCGGCTTCAGGCTGGTCACGCGGCGACGCCCGTGGGCCGGTGAGAGAGAGGCGTTCGCATGAGCGAGGTCTTCGTCGTCGACGCGTGCCGGACTCCCATGGGGAGGATCGGTGGATCACTGGGGTTCGTGCGCCCCGACGACCTGGCTGCACATGCAGTGCGGCGCCTCCTCGCCCGCAACCCGACGCTTGATCCGGCGGAGATCGAAGACGTCCACTGGGGAGCGGCCAACCAGGCGGGAGAAGACAACCGCAACGTAGCCCGCATGACCGTTCTCCTCGCCGGGCTCCCGGTCGAGTTGCCGGGCACGACCCACAACCGGTTGTGCGGCTCCGGACTCCAGGCGATCGTGTCCGCCGCCCACGCACTCGGGGCGGGATGGGGTGAGGTGATCGTGGCCGGAGGCTCCGAGTCGATGAGCCGCGCCCCCTATGTGCAGCTCAAGGCGGAGCGTGCCCTGGCGCCCGGGAATCCCGAGGTCGTCGACACGGTGCTCGGCTGGCGGCTGGTCAATCCGGCGATCCAGGAGGCATATCCGCCGATCTCGCTGGGCATGACCGCCGAGGTCGTCGCCGAGCGGTGGGGCGTGACCCGCGAGCGCCAGGACGCCTTCGCCCTGCTCAGCCATCGGCGTGCCCTCGCGGCAACGGCGGAGGGACGGTTCCAGGCCGAGATCGAGCCCATCGTGGCGGCGCAGGACCCGCGGCGCCGTACGACCGCGACGATCGAGAAGGACGAGACGATCCGTCCGGACACCTCGCTGGAGACGCTGGCGGCTCTCCCGCCGGTGTTCAAGAAGGACGGCACGGTGACGGCAGGCAACTCGTCGCCCATGAACGATGGCGCCGCGGCGGTGCTCCTCGCCACCGAGGAGGGCTTGCGCCGCTTCGGCTTGACGCCGATGGCACGGATAGTCGCCTCGGCCGCCGCCGGGGTCCACCCCGACGTCATGGGCATCGGACCGGTCCCCGCCACCCGTCGGGCGCTGGATCGGGCCGGCCTTTCGGTGGACGATCTCGATCTGGTCGAGCTCAATGAGGCCTTTGCCTCACAGTCGCTGGCCTGCATCGGAGAGCTCGGGCTCGACGGCGACCAGGTGAACGTCAACGGCGGCGCCATCGCCCTCGGGCATCCATTGGGCGCCTCGGGGGCCCGTATCCTGACCACCATGGTGCACGAGCTGGCGCGTCGCGGTGCCCGGTTCGGGCTCGCCACGATGTGCGTGGGGGTGGGTCAGGGCATCAGCGTCATCGTCGAGCGAGCCTGAACTTCCCGCCTCTCCCCCCGGTACTCCGGGGGGAGTACCCGAAGGGGGTGGGGGGCTGCGGAGACAGCGGGCGAGACTGGACCGTCTGACTCAAGAGAAGACGCGGGGCGCGCGCACGCGCACGCTGTCTCCGCCACCCCCTCCGCCTCGCTCCGCTTCGGCACCTCCCCCGGAAGCCAGGGGAGGACCTGACATCTGACATCTGACATCTGATCAGGCATCAGCCGAAGAGCCGTTGGCTCAGAACAACCCGGCGGCCAGGCCCTGCTCGATCGCATCGAGGCAGCGGCGGTTCTGCTCGGGCGTTCCCACGGTGATCCGCACCCAGGGGCCCAGCGCCCGGACCAGGGTGCCGCGGTGCAGCACGGCATCGGCTGCGGTTCGGGAATCCGAAGGTCTCCACAGCACGAAGTTGGTCTGGCTGTCGATGGCGAACTGGCCCAGGTCGCGCAGGCGTCGGGCGATCCATTCGCGTCCTGCGACCGT
>JAUYIV010000310.1 GCA_030688105.1 Actinomycetota bacterium
GCCGCCGCCCTCGAAGAGGCCGGTCTCGGGGTCACCCGGGTCGAGGAGGTCACCGGCGCCGCCGAAGTGCTCGGCGGCCGGGTGAAGACGCTTCATCCTGCGGTCCACGCCGGGATCCTCGCCGACCGCCGCAACCCCGACCACCTGAGGGAATTGAGCGGGTCTGGTTACGCCCCGATAGATCTCGTCGTCTGCAATCTCTACCCCTTCGAACGGACCCTGGCCTCGGGGGCCTCACGGGACGCCGTGGTCGAGGACATCGACATCGGCGGCCCGACCCTGGTACGGGCGGCGGCGAAGAACGCCGACGGAGGGGTCACGGTCGTCGTCGATCCGGCGGACTATGACGAGGTCGCCGAGACGATCGACGCCTCCGGCTCGGTCCCCATCGACATGCGTCGGCGCCTGGCGGCCAAGGCCTTTGCTCTGATTGCCGGGTACGACGCCCTCATCGCGGGTTGGGCGACCGGTCGAGCCCCGAAGATGCTCCGATACGGAGAGAACCCCCATCAAGATGCCCGACTCGAGGCCGACGGCTCCGGACGCGGCGTCGCCGCGGGCACCCTGCTCCAAGGAAAGGAGCTCTCCTACAACAACCTGCTCGACCTCGACGCGGCGTACCGAGCAGTCTTTGGGCCCGGACCGCACCGCTGCGCCGTGGTCAAGCACACCAACCCGTGCGGCCTCGCCGAGGCCGACACCCAGGCCGAGGCGTTTTACCGGGCGCTGTCGGGCGACCCGGAGGCGGCTTTCGGGGGGATCCTCGGCTTCAACCGCTGGCTCGAGGGGGCGACCGCCGAGGCGATCGTCGATTCGGGGCTCTTCGTCGAATGCATCGCCGCCCCCGGATTCGACGCGGCGGCGCAACAGGTGCTGAGCGCTCGCAAGAACCTGAGGCTCCTGGCGGTGCCTCCGGGCGATCCCAACCCGCCACGGCTGGTCCACGCCGTGGGTGGCGGCCTGCTGGTGCAGGATGCCGATCCCGGCCCGGCCGACCCGTCGACGTGGAGAGTGGTGACCAAGACGCAGATCACCGACGATCACTGGGGGGACGTGGGGTTCGCCATGAGGGCGGTGGCGATCCTCAAGTCGAATGCGGTGTGCGTCACCAGTGATCGCACGCTGCGGGGAGCGGGCGCCGGGCTGATGAGCCGGATCGACGCCTGCCGCCTGGCCCTCGAGAAGGCCGGCGACGACACCCGGGGTGCGGTGCTCGCCTCGGACGGCTTCTTCCCCTTCGACGACTGCGTCCGCCTCGCCGCCGAAGCCGGAATCGCCATCGTCATCCAGCCGGGCGGCTCGCGGCGCGACCAGGACGTCATCGACGCCTGCGACGAGCTCGGCCTGGCGATGGTGTTCACCGGCCGGCGACACTTTCGGCATTGAAGAAGCCACCCGCCTCCCGCCTCCCGCCTACCGCAAGATCCTCGCTGGCTGCCGGTCGTGAGTCGAGCAGCTCCCGCTGGAGGCTGGCGGCTGGCGGCTGGAGGCTCACGTGAGGGTGCTGGTCGTCGGGAGCGGTGGGCGCGAGCACGCCATGGGCCGCGCCCTGGCGACGACGCCCGATATCGAGATCCTGGCTGCCCCCGGGAACCCCGGAACCGCGCAGGTCGGTCGGAACCTCCCCATCGCCACCGACGACATCGCCGGGCTCGTCGAAGCGGCGCGCCGTGAAGAGGTCGATCTCGTGATCCCGGGGCCCGAGTCACCGCTGGTGGCCGGGCTGACCGATGCTCTCGCCGATGCCGGGATCCCCTCCTGCGGCCCGACCGCGGCGGCCGCCCGGCTCGAGGGGTCGAAGGCGTTCACCCGAAGCCTCGCCGACGCCGCCGGGGTCCCGTCGCCCGTGTTCCGGGTCGTCGGTACGACCAGCGAGATCGACGACGCCCTCGGTAGCTTCGACTCGCCCCCGGTGATCAAGGCCGACGGTCTTGCCGGCGGCAAGGGGGTGTTCCTCCCCGACACCTTTGACGAATGCGAGGAGATCGCTCGAGGCCTGCTCGCCGGCCGACTCGGCGATGCCGGCGCCACCGTGGTCTTCGAGGAGCGTCTCGTTGGGATGGAGGCCTCGCTGTTCCATGCGTGCCGGGGCACCGAGGTGGTCGCCCTCCCCCACGCCATGGACCACAAGCGCCTCTTCGACGCCGACCGGGGCCCCAACACCGGCGGGATGGGGGCGGTGAGCCCGAATCCGGTCGGCGACGCCGCACTCGAAGAAGCGACGCGTGAGCGGATCGTGCTCCCCGCGCTTCGCCGGCTCGCCGATGAGGGTTACCCGTTCCACGGATTCCTGTTCAGCGGCTTGATGATCACGACCGCCCGCCCCGTGCTCCTCGAGTTCAATGTCCGCTTGGGCGACCCGGAGGCCCAGGTCGTACTCCCCCGGCTACCCGACGGCGCCTTCGCCGAGGTGTGCGCCTGGGTGGCCGGATTGCGCGCCGATCCTCCGGAGATCGACCTCGATCCGCGTCCGACCTGCGCCGTGGTGCTGGCGGCGGAGGGTTATCCCGAGTCGCCGCGCCGCGGAGACCCGATCACGATCTCCCCCGGCCTGGACACGAAGGACCGCTGGTTCGTCCACGCCGGCACCCGGCTCTCCGACGGAACCCTGGTCACGGACGGTGGACGCGTGGGAGCGGTTGTCTCCCGCGGCGCAACCGCCGTCGATGCCCGTCGAGGAGCGTACGACGGGGTGAGCCTCGTACAGTGGGCCGGGATGACCCACCGCAGCGACATCGGCGTGTCCCTCCATGGCTGACCCGGTCCTCGTCTCCGTGATCGTGGGATCGGCCTCCGACGCCGACCAGATCGCGGGCTGCCGGGAGACCCTGGGACGGCTCGGGATCGGCCACGAGGCCAAGGTGCTCTCGGCCCATCGCACCCCGGACGAACTGGTCGACTACCTCGCTGGTCTCGAGGAGCGGGGCATCGAGATCGTGATCGCCGCCGCCGGCATGGCCGCCCACCTCGCCGGGGTCGTGGCGGCCCACACCACGCTGCCGGTGCTGGGAGTACCCCTGGCCGCGGGGGCGCTGCAGGGCATCGACGCCCTGCTGTCGACGGTGCAAATGCCTCCGGGCGTTCCGGTGGCAACCCTGGGGATCGGCTCCCCGGGCGGCAAGAACGCGGCGTACCTGGCGGCCCGGATCCTGGCGCCGCGCCATCCCGAGGTGAAGAAGCGGCTCGAGGCAGCGCTTGCCGAGGATCGGGAAAGGGTGCTGGGTTTCGAGTTGCCGGAGGTGTGAGGGGGGCTCGCTTCGCTCGCCCCGCAATTGGCGATTGGCAAGAGGGGGTCCGGCGCGCACGCGGTCTCCGCGGCCCCCTCCGTCACCTCGCCTTGATTGCGTCTTCCCCCGGTACTCCCGGGGGATCACATGCCCCCTCCGGCCCTTCGGGCCACCTCCCCCGCTGAGGGCGGGGGAGGAAAGGGGGAGGGGGGCAACCGACCCTGTGGGCCAGACTGGACCCGTCGGGAGGAGGCGCGCGGACGCGCACGCTGTCTCCGCGACCCCCTCCGTCACCGCCCTTCGGGCGGCGCCACCTCCCCCGGAGGCCGGGGGAGGACGCTCCGCGTAGAGTTCGCCCGTGATCCGGGTCGGTTCGATCGTCATACGCGTCGATGACCTGCCGCGGCAAGTGGCGTTCTGGAGCGCCGCGCTCGACTACGTGCCGCGCCAGGGGGACGACGACGACTTCGCCCTGCTCCGGCCCCGGGATGGCGTGGGACCCAACCTTTCGCTCGACCTGGTTCGCTCGGAGGTGCATCTGCCGCCGAGGATCCACCTCGATCTGTACGCCGAAGACCAGGCTGTCGAGGTCCAGCGCCTGATCGCCCTCGGCGCCACCGAAGTGCATTGGGACAAGCGCCCCGCGGACGCCGACTACGTCATCCTCGCCGACCCGGAGGGGAACCGCTTCTGCGTCATCGACGCCGGCTGAGGACGCCCCTACGTCCCCAGGCTCGCGAAGAGCCAATTGCCAATCGCGTGCCGAGTGCAACGAGGCCTACGCGTGCCACTCCTGCAGGCTCTTCACCTCCAGCGTGCTTGACCGCGCTCCCGCGAGCGAACGGGCCACCGCCAGCCCACCGCGCACGGTCGTGATGCAGGGGATCGAGCAGGCCTGGGCGGCGGCGCGGATCAGGCGGCCGTCGCCGCGGGCCCGGCGGCCGAGCGGGGTGTTCACCACCAGATCGATCTTGCCCTCGTGGATCAACCGCACCGGGTCCCAAGGGCCCTCGCCAACCTTGTCGACGTGGGCGGCGGGGACGCCGCGTTCGGCGAGATACGAGGCGGTGCCGACCGTGGCGAGCAGGCGGTAGCCGAGGCGGGCGAAGATCCGCGCCACCTCGAGACCCGGCTCCTTGTCGCGGTCGGTCAGCGAGAAGAAGACCGTCCCCTTCTCGGGAAGGCGGGTGCCCGCTCCCAGCAACGCCTTGGCATACGCGGTGCCGAGATCGGAGGCGATCCCCATCACCTCTCCGGTGGCCCGCATCTCCGGACCGAGCACGATGTCCTGCTCGGGGAACTTCGGCCAGGGGATCACCGGCACCTTCACCGAGACGAAGCGGGTCAGGGCTTCGTCGGGCAGTCGCACACCGGAGTCGCGCATCGACTGGATGGTCTCCCCCATCATCACCCGGGTCGCCAGCTTCGCCAGAGGGACGCCGGTGGCCTTGGAGATGAAGGGGATGGTGCGGGACGCCCGAGGGTTCGCCTCGAGGACCACGACCTCGTCGCGGCGGACCGCGAACTGGATGTTGATCAACCCGCGGACCCCTAGGCCCTGAGCGAGGGCGTCGGTGTGGCGGAGGATCAGCTTGCGTGCCTCCTCCGAGAGGGTTTGGGAGGGGACGACGCAGGCCGAGTCGCCGGAGTGGACCCCGGCCGCCTCGACGTGCTCCATGATCCCCCCGATCACCAGCTCGGACCCGTCGAAGAGGGCATCGACGTCGATCTCCACGGCGCCTTCGAGGAACCGGTCGATCGCCACCGGCGCCCCCGACGGGTCGACCTCGGAGGGCGCCCCGCCGTAGAGCCCGCGCAGGTAATCGGTCAGCTCGTCGAGGGTGTACACCACCCGCATCCCCCGCCCCCCGAGCACGTACGACGGGCGGACCAGCACCGGGAAGCCGATCTGGTCGACCACATCCTCGGCCTCCAGCACCGAGGTCGCTTCGCCGTGGGCGGGCTGAGGGACACCGACCTCGCGACACAGCGCCGAGAAGCGGCGGCGGTCCTCGGCGGCATCGATGGCATCGGCGCTGGTCCCGGCGATCGGCACCCCGGCATCGGCGAGCGCCCGGGCCAGACGCAGCGGGGTCTGCCCGCCCAACTGCACGATCACTGCCTCGGGGCGCTCCCGCTCGAGCACCGCCATCACGTTCTCGAGTTGCAGCGGCTCGAAGTAGAGGCGGTCCGAGGTGTCGTAGTCGGTGGACACCGTCTCGGGGTTGCAGTTGATCATCACCGGGCGGTAGCCCGCCTCGCTCAGGGCGAAGCAGGCGTGGACGCAGCAGTAGTCGAACTCGACCCCCTGGCCGATGCGGTTCGGTCCCGAGCCGAGCACCACCACCGTGCCCGAGGAAGGCTCTGGCGCCTCATCCTCGTCCTCGTAGGTGGAGTAGAAGTACGGGGTCACCGCCTCGAACTCGGCGGCGCAGGTGTCCACCGTCTTGAAGGTGGGCGTCACTCCCCATTTGGACCGGAGCCGCCCGATTTCCGCCTCGGTCGAACCCCACAGGTCGGCGAGCCGCCGATCGGAGATGCCGAGGCGTTTGGCCGAGCGGGCCCCCTCGGCGGTGGGCTCCTCGGCGCACAATCGTCGGGCCGCCTCCTCGACCTGGGCCATCTGGTCGAGGAACCAGGGGTCGATGAGGGTCGCCTCGGCCAGGTCCTCGATCGACGCCCCATGGCGGAGGGCATCGGCGACCCGGAACAGGCGGTCGGGCCGGGGCCGGGCGCATGCCGCCACGAGATCGGCGGCCGGCCCACCGTCCGACCCTCGAGGTCGCTCCCCGACCTCGAGGCTCTGCATCGCCTTCTGCAATGCCTCGGGGAAGGTTCGGCCGATCGCCATGACCTCGCCGACGCTGCGCATCGACGTCCCGAGCGCATCGTCGGCGTCGGGGAACTTGGCGAAGTCGAAGCGGGGGAACTTGACCACCACGTAGTCGAGGGCGGGCTCGAAAGATGCCGGGGTCTTCCCGGTGATGTC
>JAUYIV010000313.1 GCA_030688105.1 Actinomycetota bacterium
GTCGCGAGTGATCTGGTAGTTGGCCGGGGTCTTGCCGTAATCCTCGGGAACGTCGTCATGGGAGAGTGTGTAGTCGGGCTGGACCACCGGCTCCATGTAGATCACGTCGGCCTCGGCGATCACATCGTCGATGTGCTCGGCGATTCGCCACGTCGTACCCAGCTCGTCGAGCTCCGCCAGGAACTCTTCGGTGGGCGACATCTCCTCGGGGGCGAGAATCACCATCTCGGCGTCGAACTGCGACAGGGCGTACCCGATCGAGTGCATGGTGCGCATGCGGTGATCGCCGATGCACACGAAGGTCTTGCCGTCGATCGACCCGGTCTCACGCTGCACCGTGTAGAGGTCGGTGAGCACCTGAGTGGGGTGTTCCCCCCAACCGTCGCCGGCGTTGATGACCGGGATCGATGCCCACTTGGCCGCCTCGTGCGGTGCGCCCTGCTGGTAGTGGCGCATTACGAGTGCGTCGCCGTAGAACTCCAGCATGTGGACGGTGTCCTTGATCGACTCCTGGTAGAAGTCGCCGGCCCGGGTCATCTTGGCGTCGCTGAACCCGGTGACGTGCCCGCCGAGGCGATGCATGGCGGCCTCGTGGGCCAGCCGGGTACGGGTCGAGGGCTGGTAGAAGGCGGTGACCAGAATCTTGTCCGCCAGCAGGTCGGTGTTCTGGCGCCGGCGTGCGATCGGCTCGAAGGCGTCGGCCACCTCGAACACGTGAAAGAACTCGTTCCGTTCGAATCCCTTGAGCGACAAGATGTCGCGCCCGGCGAAGCTCCGCATGGTCTCTCCTCGTTGGCGTGTTGGAGGCTTCCGCCTCCGTCTCTATGATTGGTAGGACAACCATATGACTCTACCAAACCAACCGGCGAGGGGCGACCGCAGATGATCGCCCGGGGCCCCTCGCTCACCGAGCAGGTGCGCCAGCACATCAAGGCCCTCATCACCGACGGCCGGTTCGACGATGGCCGGATACCGTCGGAGACCGAGCTGGCGAGCGACCTCGGCGTCAGCCGCACCACCGTGCGCGACGCCCTCAGCCGCCTCGAGCACGAGGGCGTCGTGGTACGCCGCCAGGGCGCGGGGACCTTCGTCAACAGCGCCGGGCTGCGCATCAAGACCCGCCTCGAGGAGATGTGGTCCTACGAGCAGATGCTGCGTGACCACGGCTTCACCCCCAAGGTCGAGGTGGTGGGGATCACCACCGAGCCCGCCAACCGTCACGTGGCCGGCGCGCTGGAGATCGAGCCGAACGATGCCGTCGTTGTGATGGAGAAGGTGTTCTACGAGGACAAGACGCCGGTCGTCCTCACCTACAACCACGTGCCGGCTGCGCTCCTTGCCGAGCCCGTCACCGAGGCCGATGCCGCCGCCCCTGTGTTCGACTTCCTCGAGAACGCCGCCGGGCTACAGCTGGCCTACTACGTCTCCGAGATCGTCCCTGTCGCTCTCGACCAGCACGACGCCTCGGTGCTGGACGTGACCACCGGTACGCCGGCGATCAGCTTCGAAGAGACCGGTTTCACCACGGAGGGAAGACCCCTGGTCCGTGCCCGCTCGATGTTCCGCGACGACCTCGTCCGGCTCGGCGTGCTACGGCGCCGGGCCGGGGGCTGAACGAGAAGACTGAGCAGACCAGAACCAGGAGAACGCTCATGCAGACCCATCTGCGCGGCCGGGACATGATCACTACCCAGGAGTGGACCAAGGACGAGCTCGACACCGTGCTCGACATCGCCCTCGATCTCAAGCGGCGCCGGGCCCTCGGAGAGGATCACGCACTGCTGCGGGACAAGGTGCTGGCGATGCTCTTCTTCTTCTCCAGCACCCGTACCCGGGCGTCGTTCGAGGCGGGAATGGCCCAACTGGGCGGCCATGCCATGTTCCTCGACAGCACCACGACCCAGATCGGGCACGGAGACACCTGGAAGGAAATCGGCGAGATCCTGGGCCGGTACGACGACGGCATCGCCATTCGCAATGTCGACTGGGGCATCGGCAACCAGTACATCCGCGCCGTCGCCGAGGCGAGCCGGGTGCCGGTGCTCAACATGCAGTGCGACGTGTACCACCCGTTCCAGGCACTTGCCGACCTGCTCACGGTCATCGAGCAGAAGGGCGACCCGTCGAGGCTCACCATCAACATGAGCTACGCGTACGCGGCGTCGTACCAGAAGCCGATCAGCGTGCCGCAGAGCGTGATCCTGCTCATGACCCGCTACGGCGCCAAGGTTCGGCTCACCCACCCGCCCGAGTTCGAGCTGATGCCCGAGATCATCGCCCAGGCCGAGGAAAACGCCGAGGCGGCGCACGGCTCGTTCGAGATCGTGGAGGACTTCGAGGAGGGTATGCGCGGCGCCGATGTCGTCTACGCCAAGGCATGGGGCTCGATGCTCACCACCTCCGACCTCGAGGAGTCGGCCAAGATCTCCGCCAAGTACCAGGACTGGATCGTCGATGCCCGCCGTATGGAGTTGGCCGACGAGGACGCCATCTACATGCATCCACTCCCGGCCGACCGCAACATCGAGGTCGCCGACGAGGTCATCGACGGCCGCTGGAGCCGGGTCTTCGATCAGGCCGAAAACCGCCTCCACGTGCAGAAGGCCGTGATGGCGTTGACCATGTAGCCGTCGGTCTGCGGTCGGATGTCGTCCGACGGCACCGGGAGCACGCTCCGCTGTCAGTCGGATGTTCTTTGGTGATCACGACCAAGCCTGGGCCGCACCCCCGCCATCATGAGCCCGACCTGCTCCCGAGTCGCGGTGTGGGGATCGACGCTGCCGATGATCTGGCCCTCGTAGATCACCGCGATCCGGTCGGAGAGGGCAAAGATCTCGTCGAGGTCCTCCGACACCATGAGGATCGCGGTCCCCTCGGACCGTTGCTCGATGAGGCGGCGGTGGATGTACTCGGTGGCACCAATGTCCACGCCCCGGCTCGGTTGGGCGGCGATGAGCACCTTCGGCGTCCCGGACAGCTCGCGGGCCAGGATCAGTTTCTGGATGTTGCCACCCGACAGAGCCTGCGTCGGTGTTGTGACCGATGGTGTCTTGATGGCGTACTCGGTGACGAGGTCGCGGCAGTGCGATCGGATTCGGTCGAAGTCGAAGAGGCCCCGACGGTTGAAGCGATGGTCGCCGTGGTCGATGAGCAGAAGATTCTCGCTCACCGTGAACCCCGAGATGATCCCGGTTTGCATCCGCTCCTCCGGCACGTAGGCGAGGCCGTGGGCCCGCACTGCTGCGGGCCTGAGCCCGGTCACGTCGACCCCATCGATCTCGACCGAGCCGCTCACCACCTCGCGCAGGCCCGCGATCGCCTGGCAGAGCTCACGCTGACCGTTGCCCGACACTCCGGCCACTCCAACGATCTCCCCGGCTCGCACCTCCAGATCGAGAGACCGGAGAGCCTGGTCACCCCGGTCGGCCATGACGGAGAGACCCTTGATCACGAGGGTGGGGGAGCCGGCCTCGACCTGTGGCTTGGTCGGCTTCATCAGGACCTGGCGGCCCACCATCATCTCGGCCAATCGCTCTCGGGTGGCGCCTTCGGCTCCCAGCCGCCCGGTCACTCGACCCTGGCGGAGCACCGTGATCCGATCGCTCAGGGCGAGGACCTCGCGCAGCTTGTGCGAGATGAAGATGAGCCCTCGCCCGTCGGCGGTCAGCTGCCGCAGGGTCACAAAGAGCTGGTCCACCTCCTGCGGGGTCAGCACCGCAGTCGGCTCGTCGAGGATCAAGAGCCGCACATCTCGGTACA
>JAUYIV010000314.1 GCA_030688105.1 Actinomycetota bacterium
AATGCGATGGTGGCTACGACGGCGGCGACGAAGAACGGCCATGCCGGGAGATCTCCGTCGCTCCCCAGTCCGGCGAGATCGGCCGCCGATGCGATGTCGCCGACCTCGAGCAGGCCGATCGTGAGCGCCACGAGCGCCGAAGACAGCGCGATGGCGCCGGCGGCATCGAGCCGGCGGCTCGGTACCGGGTCGCCGACATCGCGGAGGACCACCCACGCCGCGGCGATACCGAGCATCGCCAGGGGCACGTTGAGGTAGAACTGCCATCGCCAGTCGAGGAATCGCACCAGCATCGCCCCGAACAGCGGTCCCCATACCCATCCGAGCGTCTCGATCGCACCGAGGGCGCCGAGGGCCCGCCCGCGGCGTTCCCTGGGGTAAACGTCGGTCACCGCCGCCAGGGCCACCGGCACCATCGCTCCGCCTCCGATGGCCGTGACCACCCGCCAGGTCAGGAAGGGACCCAGGCTGGTGGTGAACGGGATGACTGCCGAGCCGATCGCAAACAGGGCGAGCCCACCGATGAACACCCGGCGCCGTCCCAGCACATCGCTCAGACGCCCGGCTATCGGCATGACTGCGACATACGCGACGAGGTAGCCGTTGACGATCCAGGCGGCGTCGTCGAACCGCTCGGGGAGAGGAATGCGAAGGTCTCCGACGATCTGGCGGAGCAGTGTCGAGGCGACGGTCAGGTCGTCGGCGGCGACGAAGATGCCGAACCCCACCACGGCGAGGACCTTTGCCGGGTGCGGACGCGGGCGGCTCACCCCGGGATCGGGGCTTCGATCTCGACGGGCTCGTCGAAGGAGCCCAGCCGGATCCGCCAGCGGGTCTCGCCTGCCGGGGCGGTCGTCGTGAAGTCGGCTCCGACGACCCGGCCGCTGGCCCGGTCGATGAGGAACTCGATTTCGACTGCCTGGCCCGAGACCACCCCGGCAGTCAGCCTCTCGACCCGATCGGCGGGCGCGATCGCGGTGAGCACGTAGCGGCCTCCTGCGGTGCCTTCGATCTGGGGCTCGACCAGGGCTCCCGAGAACAGTGCGGTCCACCCCTCGTCGCCGAAGAGGACCGCCGGGTTGAACCCGATGCCGGGGGCGAGCTCGGTCCATTCCGTGGTGAGGGGATCCGTCAGCCATGTGCGCGCCCCGACGGAGATGGTGGCGAGGGCGATGGTGATGCTCCCCACGTTCATCGACAGGATCGCTTGCGCCCGGTCCGGTGCGGCATAGCTGCCCGTCGCCTTGAGGAATTCGAGGCCGGTGATCTCGACGGGCGCTCCCGAGACCGTCATCTCGAAATCGGCGGTGTCGACCGCGGCCATCGCGGAGCGGGTCTGCTCCAGGACCTCTTCGACCGGCGGAATGGGCGCATCCGAGCCCGATCCCCCGCACGCGACTGCGAGTGCGAACAGGATTGGCAGGCCGCGCCGGATCATCGCCGGAAGGCTAAGTGCAGCGCCCCGAAAATACGATCACGTATCTCCGGGGCACAGCACCAAGCGTGCCGGCGCCTGCCGCTCGTCGTCTATTTCAGGATCGGCGCCAGCACCTCAGAGAGTGTCGGGCCCCGTACCTCTTCGAGGTCGTAGAACACCCGGACGCTGGGCACCTCGAGTTCAAGGACCCGGGCGAGGTCGATGGGGGTTCCGATCACGATGAGGTCGGCATCCTCGGCGGCGGCGTGGATGGTCTCGCGCAACTCGTGCCGCTGCTTCTCGCCGTAACCCATCGCGGGAAGCACGTCGGCGAGGTGGCCATAGGTCTCGAACATCGTCGCGATCGAACCGACGGCGTACTTCCGCGGATCGACGATCTCGGCGGCACCGTACCGCTTCGCCGCGATCAGCCCGGCGCCGAAGCCCATGCCGCCGTGGGTGGTCGTAGGCCCGTCCTCCACGACCAGGACGCGCTTGCCCTCGATCGCGGTGGGGTCTTCGGGACGGACGACGGACTCGGCCTCGATGACGGTCGCCGCGGGGTTGGCAGCCGCAACATTCCGGCGAAGGGTCTCGATGTCCTCGGCCTTCGCCGAGTCGACCTTGTTGATGACGATCACGTTTGCCCGGCGGAGATTCGCCTCGCCCGGCCAGTAGCGGAGCTCGTGGCCGGCGCGATGCGGGTCGAGGACGCAGATGTCGATGTCCGGAGCGATGAAGGGAGTGTCGTTGTTGCCGCCATCCCACAGGATGATGTCGGCCTCGGCCTCGGCCGCGGCCAGGATCGCGGCATAGTCGGCACCGGCGAATATCACGGCGCCATCGCGGAGGTAGGGCTCGTACTCCTCGCGCTCCTCGATCGTGGCCTCGGCGAGGTCCAGGTCGGCGAAGGTCTCGAACCGCTGCAGCCGTTGCTTGACGAGGTTGCCGTACGGCATCGGATGGCGGATGGCGGCTGCCGACTTGCCGGATCCGACGACGATCCCGCGGATCTTCCGGCTGGTCTGGCTCTTTCCCGATCCGGTACGGGCGGCGGTGACCGACACCACCGGCTTGGAGGACTTCAGCATCGTCTCGCCACCGGGGAGGTGGTAGGCGGCTCCGGTGGCCACGGCGCGGGCCGCCAGGTGCATGACGTGCTCGTGGGAGACGTCGGAGTAGGAGAACACCACGAGATCGACCCCGTGCTCCGTGATCAGGCGCTCGAGATCTTCCTCGGGCCGGATGGGGATGCCCTGGGGATACTGCCGGCCGGCGAGCTCCGGGGGGTACTTTCTTCCAGCGATGTCGGGGATCTGGGTGGCGGTGAAGGCGATCACCTCGTACGCCGGGTCGTCGCGGTACAGGACGTTGAAGTTGTGAAAGTCCCTACCGGCGGCCCCGAGAATGACGACGCGAGTCGGCATGTTCCTCCTGTCGATTGGAGGCGGATGCTAAACGCCATGACCCCCCGCAGCGCCTCGAGAACGTCTCGTTCCCGGGCTGCCACGGGTTTGGCGCCGCGACGCATCGGGAACGATCTGGGACACCACGAGAGGGGGTTACCCGTGGCAACTTCAGAGACATCGACGACCACAGAACACTACGAATCGACCCCTTACGAAACGACCCCTGTCCGGGAAGTCGTCCGTCAAGAGCACACTCAGGTCGCATGGGGCCCGTGGAGTCCGGCGCAACTCGTCGCCGGCGGAATCGGTCTCTTCCTGACCGTGCTCGGGGGAGTGGCATTGGCTCGCACCGGCCTCGGTGACATGACGTCGCCGGAGACCACGGTGCTCGGGTTCGGCCACACGCCGCTCATGGCGATCACCGAGATCGGGTTTGGCGTGCTGCTCATGCTCGACGCCGCCAGCGCCTTTGCATCTCGGGCCATGTTGATCGGATTCGGTGCGCTCGCCGCAGCGTTCGGTCTGATCATCGTCATCGAACCCGGGGCATTCCAGGATTGGCTCGGTGTCACCAGGGCCAATGGCTGGCTGTATCTCGGGATCGGTGCCGGGGCGTTCGTCCTCGGCAGCCTCTCCCCGGTGTTCACCAGACGCTGACGAGCATCGAGTAACAAGGCTGACATCGGGCGGTCCGTTGGACCGTCCGATGTCGCGTCAGGTCTCGCCGAGATGGAAGGGGACGCTGGTGAGCGCGATCCCGGGCTCGCCGGCGAGGGCCCTTTTGATCGCGAGGCCGGTCTGGTTGTGTAGGAGCTGGGTGATGCGCCCCGGGACGATGAACTCGGGGATGAGCACCGAGATCAGTGTTCCCGGAGCGGCGGCCCTCCTCCTCACCCTCAGGTATCTCACCAGGGGACCGACGATCCCTCGATAGGGGCTGTCGAGCACCTCGAGCCTCATCATCACGCCCGAGTTCCGCCAGTCGCGCTCGAGTCGGTTGCGCTGCTCGGGGTCGACGTCGATGTGAACCGCGGTGACAGGCGGCCCCAGCCGCTGCGCGTATGCCAGGGCCTCGCGAATCGGGCGGGTCAGGTCGGAAACCAGCACCACCTGCTCGACGCGCCGTGTCGGAATGCGGACGAGCCTGCTCCGGCGCGACCGGCGGAGCACGTTGAGATCGGTCACCACCACCCTCGGCTCAAAGAGCAGGCGTAGCCGGATCGCGAGGCTGTGACGATGGGTGAAGAACGCGAAGGCAGATCGCCCCCGCACCCGGTCGGCGAGGATCACGGTGACAATCCTCCCGGGATGGTCGTCTCTCTCTTTACGAACCCTCGCCACCACGCGCTGCGCGATCGACTCCCGTTCGCCGCTGATGATCTCCAGGGCGTTTCCCGGATGGGCCGAGTCCCAGGTGTAGATCAGGTCGTCCGATCTCCGTTCCTCCGCGTGGACGCACGTCACCGACTCGGCATTCAGCAAGCCTGCGTATTCGAGGGCGCGATCGGTCCCTTCGTCGTGATGCGCAACCAGCACGAGGATCCGGGTGGGGCGGGGCGATGCCTCGGCCGGCATGTGCCTGAGTTGCGCGGCCACTCCAAGGTAGTGGCGACGAATTCTCATCATCAGCACCACGAAGAGCGGGACGACGACGATCACGATCCAAGCGCCGTGGGTGAACTTGACCACGGCGATCACGACCAGCACCACGCCGGTGGTGGCTCCGCCGATCGCATTGATCACCACGGAGCGGCGCCAGCCCCGGTCCCTGGTCTTGAGCCAGTGGCGAACCATCCCGGTTTGGCTCAGGGTGAAGGCGGTGAACACGCCGACCACGTACAGCTGGATCAGGCGGCTCACTTCGGCGTCGAAGACGATCAGCAGAGTGGCGGCAACAAGTGCCAGGCCGATGATCCCGTTCGAGAAGACAAGGCGATCGCCCCGGTTGAGCAGCTGGCGCGGCATGAGGCGGTGACGCGCCAGGATCGCCGAGAGCCGTGGAAAGTCTTGATAGGCGGTGTTGGCCGCGAGCACCAAGATTGCGGCGGTGAACACCTGCAACGCATAGAAGCCCACCCCGCCACCGAATGCTGCACGCCCGATTTGCGAAATGACGGTCCCGAACTCATCGATCGTGTGCTCCGATATCCGCACCTCGAACAGACGGGCCAAGGTGGAGATGCCGAGGAACATGGTGATCGAAATCGCGCCCATGATCCCGAGCGTCGCGGCGGCGTTGCGCGCCTTGGGCTCCCGGAACGCCTGCACGCCGTTGGCCACCGCTTCGACTCCGGTGAGCGCGGTCGAACCCGACGCGAACGCTCGCAGGATGAGCAGAAGCCCGGCTGCGCCCACCTCCGGCTCGATCGCCGCTCCAGAGGAGATCGCGCGTCGACAAGCCCCGTCCAGGCACCCGGCGAAGCCGACGATGAGCATGATCCCGACCGTCACCACGAACAGGTAGGTGGGGATGGCAAACAGCCTGGAGGCTTCCTTGACCCCGCGCAGGTTGGCAATCGTCAAGATGAGGACGAACCCGAGCGCCATCTCGACGCGCCAGCCGATGAGATCAGGAGCGGCCGACGTGATCGCGGCGACTCCCGCCGCCACCGACACGGAGACGGTCAGCACATAGTCGGTGAGGAGGGCAGAGGCTGCGACGGCACCGGTGCGGATACCGAGGTTGTCATTCGCGACAATGAACGCGCCACCGCCGTCGGGGTAGGCCCGGATCGTCTGCCGGTACGAGACGATGACGATCAGCAGCAGGGCCGCAATTGCGAGGGAAATCGGCGTGAGCAGCGTGAACGCGGCGGTGCCCGCAAGGGCGAGGACCAGCATTGCCTCTTCGGTGGCATACGCCACGGACGACAACGGGTCGGAGGCGAACACGGGGAGGGCAAGCCGCTTGGGGAGCAGCTGTTGCTGCTCCTCCTCCCACGCGAGCGGCCTTCCGAAGAGGCGGTGCTTCAGGCCCATCCGACCATCATCATCGATCTTCGGCGGCCAAGAAGCCCATGCCTGCGGCTGTTGAAAGCGGCGTCACTGTCCCGCGGGGGCAAGGGCACGGCCCGGCTGTACCTACTTGCGAACGGCGCCCGCACCCTGGCGCCGTGCGACCTCTGCGATTCTGATGTCCTCGACCGTGACGAACGCCGCCGGGTTGGTGTCTTGAACGATCCCGAGCGCGGTCTTGGTCCGACGCCGCGGTAGGACGAGGAACGTCACCCTGACCTCCCCGTCGCGGCCCTCGGCGTTGACCACCGTCACGGGGAACCCATTGGAGCGGAGCGCATTGGCCACCGAAGGCGTCTCGACCGGGGCGACGATCCGGATGAGCGCCGTGCCCATGGCCAGCCACCGCTCGATGTGGCCCCCAAGGAGGGTGCCCGCGGCGAATCCTCCGGCGAAGGCCACGATCCGGACCGGGTTGTCGAGATTGGAGAAGACGATCGCCGCCGCGCTCACCCAGAACAACGCCTCGAAGAACCCCAGAAGTGCCGCCAGGCCGATCCGCCCCCGCATGAGGGTGACGATTCGGACGCTGGCGATCGACACGTCGCCGATGCGCAGGAGAAAGATGCCGATGGCGCTGAGTGCGAGTTCCATGAACCAGTGATCGGGGTGGTCCGCATTATCGCCGACGGCGCGGCGTCGAAATCGCCGGCATCGCCACGGTGGTACGGAGCTATGCCCCGCCGACCGGCGGACCGACGTTGGGCGGCGTAACGTGGCAGCCGAGTCGCGAGAGGGGAGAGGTGGACGATCGCATCGGCCTGATGGGGTTCGGTTCGTACGCACCGGCGCGGGTGATGACGAACGACGACTGGTCGAAGCTCGTCGACACCGACGACGCATGGATCGTCGCGCGGACCGGCATTCGAGAGCGCCGGTTCGCCGCCGATGACGAGTCGACGCTCGATCTCGCCGCCGCCGCCGCCGAGAAGGCCCTCGCCGACGCCGGCATCGGCGCCTCCGACATCGATGAGATCATCGTGGCGACCGACACCCCAGAGGTGTACACGCCCGACACCGCCGCCTTCCTCCAGGACCGGCTCGGCGCCGGCGAGGTGCCGGCCTTCGACCTGGGCGGCAGCGGATGTGCCGGTTTCGTCCTCGCCCTCGACATCGCCCGGACTCGAGTGATGGCCGGAGCCCAGAGGATTCTGGTGGTTGGGGTCGAGCTGATCTCCCGGCTGATGGACTGGACCGATCGCAACACCTGCGTCCTCTTCGGCGACGCCGCCGGCGCCGTGGTCGTCGGACGTGGCGCAGTCGAGGCCGAGTTGCTCGGGGCGACGTCGGGCACCGACGGCAGCCGGGCGGGCATTCTCACGCTCGAGACGGGCGGCACCCGCCGACCCTTCTCGCTGGAGGAGGCCGAGAGAGGCGGCCAGCACGACATCGTGATGAACGGCCGCGAGGTATTCCGCGAGGCGGTGAAGCGGATGAGCGCAGCCACCGAGCAGGTGCTCCAGAAGATCGGACGAATGAAAGAGGAGGTCGCCCTCATTATTCCCCACCAGGCGAACCTGCGGATCATCGACGCCGTGCGGTCGCGACTGGGGGTCGACGAGGACAAGGTGTTCGTCAACCTGGATCGGTTCGGCAACACCGGTTCGGCCTCTGTGCCGCTGGCCCTGGCCCAGGCGAGGGAAGAGGGCCGCATCCGGGCGGGTGATCTCGTCCTGCTGACCGCGTTCGGCGCCGGCTTTCATTGGTCGGCCGCCGCCCTGCAGTTCTGATTACCGTCGCCCGTCGCCCGTTCACAGTTGACGGTTCACAGGGGACAGAAAGGCAACCGTTCACTGTTCACTGAAAGAAGAATCGGGAGGCACTTCGGCGTTTCCGCCGCCGTGAGGGACCAGCTCACGGGCCTCCCGACTCCGGTGGTCCAGGGTGGAGTCGCCACCTACCGCGAGAGCGCCGAGCGCACACGCTCGACCATTCTCTCCCGGGAGCGGCCACCCCTTGGCCGCTCAGCGCCCGACCACCTCCGGGGTCCTGTAAAGACTGTCAAACACCTGTGGACCACCTCCTTTCTCCGTAGCGGGCATGATGGCACAGGCTGCGAGCTGATGGGTGCGATCTTGTCCCTCCGACGTCCCGGGCCTCGCCTCTTCTTGATCAACTCGCGAATTCATGGCATGGTGCCGGTGTGAGCCAACACTCGATCTCGAAGTTGTCGGGGGGTCGCCCACGTAAGACCTACGGGGACGACCGGGTGTGCGCCCACAAGGGCTGCACGACCCGGATCTCGTCGTACAACAAGAACGAGCGCTGCTGGAGCCACTTCCAGCCGGTCCCGCGCCCTGCCCGGATCCCGCAGCCGACCGCGAAGAGCTGACGGTTCAGAGCCGATCCGCCGAATGGGCCGGCCCTCTTGCGGTCAGCTGATCTTCCAGGACCTCTCCAGCGGCGGAACGTCCGCGTAGAGGGTGTACTGCGGGCCCTCCTCGGGGTCTTCGATCGGCGGACCCGAGCGGGCGAAACCCATTCGCGCGAAAAACCCGTAGGCGCCCACCCGGGCGGTGCACCACACCACGGAGCCGTGCTGGTTCGAGGCATGCGCAATGCAGCGTTCGAGGAGCCACGCGCCGACCCCGCGTCCGCGGTGGCCGTGCTCGACGGCGACATCGCGAATCCTCCAGGCACCGGCGCCGCTGTGCGAACCGGGCATGGGTTGGGGATGGGTCGAGGCCACTCCGACGAGCACGCCGTCCTTGAATGCGCCGAGGTGGAGCGACGCCGGGTCGTGGTCGGCCGCGTAGTCGACGGCGGCCAATGGCTGAGCGGGGTGGAGCAGGGCTCGGCGAAGCGGACGGGCCTCGGCGGCGTCGATCCTCTGGATGTCGTACTCGCTCACAGCACCTCCGCGGGAGGCACGGTACCTCCGAGAGCGTCGCCCGTCGCCCGGCGGAGATCGATGTCGTGAGTCGTTGGCCGTAGTTTCATGGCTCTTCGGCTGACGCCTCATCGGATCAGATGTCAGATTTCAGATGTCTGAGGCTGGTCGGCGAGCAGTTGCGGGAGGCGGGAGGCGGGAGGCGATGAGTCATGGCGCTTCGGCTGACGCCTCATCGCCCGGGTCCCTGAACCCCGCGGTCGATGCGGCCCGCCATCGGCAATGAGCCCGCAAGCCACGGGTTCACTGAGCCAGGGGCTCACCGCTGACCGCTCACCGCCAGAGCGCGACGATGGGGCCCGCACGCGTCTGGCGGTCGGCGGTTGGCGCTTGGCGGTTGGAGGCAGAGGGCCGCAGATCCGGAGTCACTGAACGAACAGACCTCGCTCCGTGACCTCGACCACCATTCCCGTCGTGAGCGCCCCGAACGTCTCAGCATCCACCACCAGCACCGGGCACGTCTTGCCATACAGCTCCTCGGCGACGATCGCTCCGAGGAGCACGATGTCATCGGCTTCGGCGAGCACGATGGCGGCGGGAGCGGTGCCGATCCGGATGGCTTCGGCGAGGACGGTCGAGGACGATGACGACCCCCGTCCGGTGGGCATTACCAGGATCCTCCCGGACACCACCGCTCCGGCCTGGGGGTGGCGCCGGTCGATGATCTCACCGGTGGTGGGATCGAGCCCGCCCCACATCGAGAGCGGTTCGTCGAGTACGAGCACCTCTCCCGACGCGGAGCCCGCCAGCATGACTAGCACGGTCATCTCCACACGGTCTCATCGCGCGTTACCCGGCCGGCAACGGCCGACGCGACGCAATCCGCGAGGCTCCCGAACGCCACCGTGACTCCGAGGTTGCCGGGCGCGTAATACGCCCACTTTCCCGAGTTGGTCATCGCGACCCCTCCGGGGTGGCGCAGGATGGGGGTGATGTACGTGCACGTGTCGGTGACGATCTCCACTCCGGCCTCTCGAAGCGGTTCGACGAGGCCCGCGGCGGCGGCCCGGGCGAGCACGTCCCGGCTGGTATTCACGAAGAAGTCGATCGCACTACGCCTCCCGGCGATGAGCCGGGCGAGCTCCTCGAACTCGGAAATGGAGAAGTGAGGCGTGCCGACGCTCACCGCGGTCAGCGGGCCGTCGGCCGCCGTCGACAACTCATCCCTGGCCTTCCGGAGCATCGGGAGGTCGACGGCGACCTCGAGGGCAGCGGGTTCGCCGCGAAGGGCATGGTCGAGGGTGGGCGCTTCGGGGGTGCGGCCGACGGCGTGGAACATCGCCACTCCGCCCGAGGATGCCGCCGCCGCTCCCAGCGCGGCGCGCTTCAAGAAGTCCCGGCGAGAGTAACCCTGGGCTGCTGCCTTGGACTTAGCTGGCATAACTCCCTCTTTACGAAAGAAGCTCTGTGAAC
>JAUYIV010000316.1 GCA_030688105.1 Actinomycetota bacterium
GTTGCTCGTGACGCGGCGCGGCCGCTCCTCCATCGGTCCTCCTCACCTCAATCTTCCCGGGCCGATCTCAGAGAGGCCCTCGGCCCTCAGCCCTCGGCCCTCGGCCGGAAATCCGGCTCAGGTCCGTCTTCGCCGCCGGCGGCGGCCAACAGACGGCGGTCGGCCCTCCACTCCGAGGCCCTCAGTCCTTCAGCCCTCGGCCGGAATCGGGCTCACGGCCGATGGCCGTCTGTCATGGCTCCGCCCGGGCGCTCAGCAGTGCCTTGAGGTCGATCCAACGGGCCTCGATGCCCGGCCCGGGATCACCCAGGCCGGGCACCTCAATCGTGAAGATCTCCCCGGGGAACACCATCCCCATGTCCTCTGCCAATCCCGCGATCCGCTCGGGCGACTGGAGCTCGGTCACCCGGAGCCGCAGCTCCCAATACCGCGACTCCTCGGCGGCGATCCGAACCCGGAGGTCGTCGATGACGAACGCGCTCCTGTCGAGAGCGATCCGCGACGACACCAGGAGAAGGAACGACGCCGACACGACGATCGCCAGTCCGATCCATCCACCGACGCGGCGACGGCGTGTCGACGGCCCGATGACCACATGGAAGTCCCGGGCTCGAGGCAGCGGGAAGCCCACCGGTGCGCTGCGGGCAACCATCAGATCCGCTCCGCCACACGAAGCCGGGCGCTCCGGGCTCGCGGGTTGTCTTCGATCGCGGACAGGGACGGGATCTCAGGACGGCGGGTGAGGATACGGAGCTCTGTGATTCGATCGCACACGCACACCGGGAGCTCCGGTGGGCAGATGCAGTCGCGCGCCCCGGCGGCGAAGCGTTGCTTGACGATCCGGTCTTCGAGCGAGTGATACGAGATCACAATGAGCCTCCCCTCAGATCGCAGCAGCCGCACGGCGAGCTCGAGCCCCTCGGTAAGTGCCGCCAGCTCGTCGTTGACCGCGATTCGGATGGCTTGAAAAGTTCGGCGGGCTGGGTGGGGCCGGTCTCGGCGTCCAGGCGGCACCGCCCCGGCGACCACGTCGGCGAGGTGCGTCGTGTCGCGGATGGGGCGGGCACCGACGATGGCGCGGGCGATGCGCCTCGCGAAGCGCTCTTCTCCGTACTCGCGGATGATCCGAGCGATCTCCTCCTCGTTCCATCGGTTGACCACCTCGTCGGCCGTCCATCCCGCGTCAGGGCCCATGCGCATGTCGAGAGGTCCCTGGCGCCGGTAGGAGAACCCTCGCTCCCCCACGTCGAGCTGATGCGAGGAGACGCCGAGGTCGAATAGTGCTCCGGCGAGATCATCGACGCCCTCCCTTTCGAGTAGCTCGTCGAGCGATCGGAAGTCGGCCGTATGGAACGCCATCCGCGGATGCGGCCGCTGCGGCCTGGCATCGGGATCGCGATCGATTGCCAGGACCCGAGAGGCGGGCAGAGCCGCGAGGATCGCCTCCGTGTGCCCACCGCCCCCATACGTGGCGTCGAGGATCACTCCCCCGTCCAGGGGCAAGAGCCACGAAACGACCCGATCGACCATCACCGGCCGGTGGTATTGCGGAGGCCGGCCCACGGTCAGCCCTCCAGAGCGCTGGCGTCAATATGGAAGCGGGCGGAGTAAGGGGCTTTCCACGTGACATCCGGAGGGCTGACCTTGGGTCGGGCCTCATCTTTCAGGTTCCTTCCTCGCTCAGGGACTCCTCGATCCCGGAATAGAGGTCGTCCGCCTCGTGGGAGTGCGATTCCCACGCGCCGGAGTCCCAGATCTCGACTCGATCCGCCACACCGAGGACCACCACGTCCTTGTCGAGTCCGGCATAGGTGCGGAGTGCCTGCGGGATCTGGACCCGTCCCTGCTTGTCCATCTGCTGATCTGCCGCGGCTCCGAAGAACGACCGCGCGTAGTTCCGGTTGGTCCGGTTGGTGCGGGGCAGCCGGTTGATCCTCGCCACCTCCTCCTCCCACCGGTCCAGCGGGAAGACATAGAGGCAGTGCTCCTGGCCCTTGGTCACGACCAGTCCCCGGGATAGCCGTTCGCGGAACTTGGCGGGCATGACCACCCGCCCCTTCTCGTCCACGCTGTGCTGGTACTCGCCGAGGAACACTCGGTTGCTCCGTCCTGTGCACCGTCATCGCCTCCTTGGTGAAGGCGCTGGGTTGGGGACACGCCTGTCCCTGGTTCTCCACGTTGCACCACTTTCGCCCACTACGCGCCACTTGTCAACACATTTCTCCCCCTGGGCTCCCCCGAGGCTCCCCGGCTTGGTGAGGGGCGGAGGGAGGACCGCGACGGCCCTAGCCTTCCCGGGGTGCTCAGCACCCGCCTCATCCTCGTGACCGGCGCCTCGAGCGGGATCGGCCGGGGCCTGGCCCTCGAGTATGCCCGCCACGGCGCCCGGGTCTGGGCGGTGGCCCGGAGCGCAGATGCGCTGGCGCAGCTGCCCGTCGACGCGGAGGGACGGGTCACCCCGGTGCCGGCCGATGTCACCACCGCCGCCGGGCGTCGCGCCATCGCCACGTCCGTGGAGCACGAAGGCGGGTGCCTCGACGTCGTCGTCCACGCCGCAGGGATGCTGGGCTCGGTGGGTGTCCCTCTCGTCGACTACCCGGAGGACGAATGGCGGTCGGTGTTCGAGGTCAACGTCACCGCGGTGCACCTGCTCCACCAGCGGCTCGCCCCCTTCCTCGAGCGAGGCACCGCTCCGGCGGTGATCGGCCTCGCCTCCACCGTCGGCAGGGAGCCCCGGGCGGGATGGGGCATGTATGCCGTGTCGAAGCACGCCCTCGAAGGCTGGCTCGGCACCCTCGCTCAGGAGTGGGAAACGGGCCGGGTCTACTCGGTCAACCCCGGTGGCACTCGAACCCCGATGCGCGCCCAGGCGAGACCCGACGAGGACCCCGGCACGGTCCCCACCCCCGAGCAGATTGCCCCACTCTTCTTGAGGCTGGCGCATTCGGACGCCCCCGAGCCGTCGGGCGCCCGCCTCGAGGCCGGGGCTTGGATCGGGCGCGATCCGTGGGAGGGGCTTGGACCCAGACGCGCCCGAGGCCTGTGACGCGGTCTGGCCGTTGGCGGCCGGCTGACCGCTGACCGCCAGACGCGCCCTCAAGCCTCCGACGCGATCTGGCCGTTGGCGGTTGGCCGACCGCTCACCGCCGACCGCCAGAGATCCAAGAGCCAAGATTCAAGATACGAGCGCCACCGCCACGCTGATCTTGACCCTCTTCTTGGCTCTTGACTCTTGGCTCTTGGATTCCGGTTGACGGGCGACGGGAGACGGCCCAACCGCGACAGGCGGCCCTCACCCAGCAGAGCGAACATCGCCTCCCGTATCATTCCCCTATGACCAACGACCGCCCCGACACCCAGAGTCAGACCGTCGCAAAGCCCAACCGGTGGATCGGCCCACTGATCCTCCTCGTTCTTCTCATCACCCCGATCGTGATCCTCATCGTGTCCAACACCGAGTCGTCGACGGTGGCGTGGGCGCAATACGAATGGGATGCGCCCCACTGGCTGGTGCTGAGCGCGACGTTCGTCGCCGGCGCCATCGGCGGCAAGCTGTTCGGGTGGGTGTGGAGGACGTGGCGCCGCCGGCGCCGGCGTCATGCCATGGAGCTCGAGATGTTCCGAAGGCACGCCGCCGAAGAGGGAGACTGAGACGACGGGCGTCGCCCGTCGTCGCCTCCCGCCTTCCGCCTCCAGAAAGCGGGCACCGAAACCCGAAGGGCGAACCCGAACGGGCGCGTCACTCCTGCCGGAGGCGGGAGGCGGGCGGCGGTAGGCGGGAGAGTTGGTATCGTCCCGATTCGCATGGCTCAAGCGCTCGTGCTGAACGCGTCATTCGAGCCACTATCAGTGGTGTCGGCGCGGCGCGCCGTCGTCCTCGTCGTCAGGGAGAAGGCCGAGCTGGTCCATTCACAGGACGAGGTCTGGCGTTCCGAGCGGCTCGAGGTTCAGGTCCCGACGGTGATCCGGCTGCGACGCTACGTGCGCCTGCCATACCGTCGGCGGGTCCCCCTCAACCGACGCGCCGTCTTTGCCCGCGATCTTCACATTTGCCAGTACTGCGGCCACGGGGCCGAGAACCTCGACCATGTTGTTCCCCGGTCGCGGGGCGGCACCCATACCTGGGAGAACGTCGTCGCCGCCTGCCGACGCTGCAATACCCGCAAGGGGGACCGCACCCCCGACGAAGCGGGGATGGGCCTGGTGGTCGGGTCCCCGCGCGCCCCGCGCGAGCACGGGTGGCTGCTCGTTGGCCTCGGGGCGCCGCCCCACCCGTCGTGGCACGCCTACCTCGGCGCAGCAAGGTGAGAAACGGAACGGTCCGCAGTCGACCATGCCCGCGCCCCTACGGCTGCCGCCAACGGTCGACTCCGGGCTCCTAGCCCCCAAGCCTCGTGGAATCACTCTCCGTGCCCCAGTCCGGCACTTTGAGTGGTGTTAGGCTCTCGGCCGGGAGGTTCCGGTGCGCGTCGTGGGCTACGTACGCGAGTCCGCCGACCCGTCCGCGGGGAGGTCGGGGTTCGAGCAGCAGGAGACAATCCGCCGCCATGCCGTCGAACATGGCCACGCATTGGTTGCGGTCTGTCAGGATGCCCGCTCCCCCGGTGAGGCCCTCGGGAGGGACGGCTACCTGGGCCTTCTGGGCGTGATCGCCTCCGGCGCAGTCGATGCAGTGCTTCTCCCCGGGGTGGCCGTGCTGTCCTCCGACCAGATCGTGCAGGAGATCATGTTATGGGACCTCCGCACCCGAGGGGTGCGGGTCATCTCGACCGATGACGCCGACCTCACCCTCCTCGACGCGGAAGCCGAGCCAGGGCCGAGCCGGATGCTGATCCGCGACGTGCTGCAGAGGGTGGGCGAGCACGCCCGCTACATGAACACCCTCGAATTCGCTCCCCCCGGGATCCCCCCCGACGGCGACGTGATGATCCACATCATCCAGGCCGACGAAGCGGAGGCGAACGCGATGCCGTCCCCCGAACGCTGAGAGCACATCAGCCACATCAGCCATCAGCCATCAGCCATCAGCCGGAGGAATGGAATCGTCGGCGCGCCGTTCGTTTCCGGCGACTCCTGCCAAAGGCCGCGGGCCGAGGGCTAGGACCTCAGCGCCACGTAAGCCGCTCGCGCCACGGCGTACGCCTTGGAGGCGCGGACGACGGCGGCGCCGGCCACCCGGGTGCCGTCTGACCTCTCGACCACGACCGTCACCACCTCCGAGTCGTCGACCACCGCCGCCGACACCCAGACCAGCCGCTGCGGCCGGCCCTCGGCAAGAGCCCCGACCGCGGCGACCACGGCGGCCGACACCGCCTCGTCCGTCGGCTCGGCCGCCCGGCGACTGAACCGCTGACCGTCGTCGGCAACGGCGGTCACGATGACGCCGGCGGGTGACTCGTCATAGGAGAGCGAAGCCAGCGCCAGGCCGCGGCGTGCCGTCTCCGCAGGCTCATGAGGACGCTCCGCGAGTCGGGCTGCCGCGCCGGCGAGGCCGGGAGCCCGAGCAGAGGCGGGAGGGGGTTCATCTGCCGGAGGCGGCTCAGAGATCGGCCGATCCGGGGCAATCTCATCAGGAGCCGGCGGCGGAGCTGCGGCGCCGGGCAGGATGGCCGCCGGTGCCGATGACAGGCCGATCACGGGCGCCAGTCTCTCGTCGTCTGCGGCGACCTGCGAGCTGATCCCGTGGGATGCCAGCACGCGCTGCACGTCGGCGCCGACGCGCTGCGCATCGGCCTCGGGCTGCAGCGTCACCCGGACGCCCGATGGGGCCCCGCCTGCCGCGTCGACTTTGGCGTCGACCACACCGGGCAACGCCATCAGCTCGTCACGAAGGCTGTCGGCGGCCACCGGCGACTCCCTTCTCCTCCTCCTGTACCCACCGACCCCTGGTCACAGAGAGTAGTCAGCCACACCACGATCTGTCTTGCGGTTCTCTCGGCCACGCCCGGCTCGGGTCGGAGCTGTCGGCGGCGAAGGGCTCACGGCGAACCCGGATCGGCGCGCCCTCTTGCCGGAGGCGGGAGGCGGGAGCGCAGCCCTCCGAGGTGAGAGACCCGCCGCCCCTGCCGGTGCACCCCCTCCCGGCGGAGACGGGACCCGATCCCGCGCCTCCAGGGTCGCCTCGGTCGCGTTCCGTCCGGTCGGCGCGCCCTCTTGCCGGAGGCGGGAGGCGGGAGGCGGGAGGCGGAATATCGACCCTGTGATGAACATGATTCGGTCACTGATAGG
>JAUYIV010000317.1 GCA_030688105.1 Actinomycetota bacterium
GTCAGGGTTGGCGACTTCGGCGCCGACCGAACCCGATATAGCCTCCAGGCGGATGCACCCCGATCACGAGCTCCCGGACGCTGACCCTCAGGGAGAGGGGGGCGCCAGCCACGCTCATGGCAGCAAGGCCCGCTGGGCGCGGCGGCTCGGCCACCTGATTTCGCATTCCCATCGGGCGCCGACCGGCAGTCTGAAGGTGGCCGCGGCGGGGGCGGCGGGGATACGGGCGACAAAGGTCTCCCTGGCAGCGCTCGGGCTCACCGCGATCCTCCAGGCGGTGATCGTCGTGATCAGCGGTTCGGTTGCTCTCCTGTCCGACACCCTGCACAATCTGGGGGATGCCCTCACCGCCATCCCGCTGTGGATCGCCTTCTCTCTGGGACGACGTCGCCCGACCCGGACGTACACGTTCGGGTTCCAACGAGCGGAGGACATCGCCGGCCTCGTCATTGTTCTGGCGATCGGAGCGTCCGCGGTCCTCGTCGGCTGGGAGTCGCTCCAGCGGCTGTTCGCGCCCAGACTCGTCGACGAGGCCGGATGGGTGATCGCAGCCGGGGTGGTCGGCGCCCTGGGCAACGAGCTGGTGGCCCGGTACCGGATGAGAGTCGGCCGGGCGATCGGCTCCGAGGCGCTGGTCGCCGATGGGCGCCACGCTCGTTCCGACGCGTGGACCTCTCTTGCCGTCGTGGCCGCCGGAGTGGGAGCCGTGTTCGGTGTTGCCTGGGTCGATCCCGTGGCGGGTCTACTGGTGGCTGTGGTGATCCTCGCGCTGCTGGCTGTGTCCATCAGAGGTATCGGGCGGCGGCTGCTCGACGGCGTCGATCCCGGGTTGGTGGCGAAGGCCGAGTCGGTGATCCTCGGCGAAGCGGGCGTCCGGGGACTGGCCGACCTCCGGGTCCGCTTCCACGGGCACCAGCTGCACGTGTCGGCGTCGATCTCCGTCGACTCCGATCTCAGCCTCCGCCAAGGCCATGGCATCGCCGACGCGGTGGAGCACGATCTGCATCACGCCTTCGGCGCTCCGGTGGTGGCGACGATTCACGTCGATCCCGAAGGCCTCGACGACGCCCACGAGCAGTCCGCTCACCATCATTGACTCGCCCGGACCGCATCGAGGCGGCCCTCGGCTGAGACCGTACCGCCAGCCCGCCCGAGCACCCCGCCGGGGGATGTAAGACTGTCACCTCCGAGTGCTGCCGAGGATGGGGTGAGGAGGCCTGGCACCGATGTCAGAGGAGAAGGTGGTGACCATCTCTCCAGAACTTTTCGACGCGGTGATCTTCGATCTCGACGGGGTGATCACCGACACCGCCAGGGTGCATGCCGCGGCGTGGACTCAGCTCTTCGACGAGTACCTGGGGAAGGAGGCTCCGGAGGGAACCAACCAGGAGCCTTTCAGTCACGACGACTACCTGCGCCACGTGGACGGCCGGTCCCGGATCGACGGTGTCGAGGCGTTCCTGGCGTCGCGGGGTATCCACCTTCCGCGGGGAACGCCGGCCGACCCGCCGGAGGCGGCGACCGCCTGGGGCTTGGCCAACCGGAAGAATGCCCTGTTCCTGGAGAGTCTTGCCTCCGACGGGGTGGAGACGTTCCCCGATGCGGTCCCCGCGGTCGAGGGGGTCGGTGCCGGGGGGCTCCAAACCGCCATCGTCACCGCCAGCCGCAATCGTGCCGAGGTGCTCGCCGCAGCCGGGATCGCCGACCTGTTCGACGTGTCGGTGGACGGCCTCGATAGCGCGACCCTCGGGCTTCCCGGCAAGCCCGACCCGGCTTCGTTCCTCGAGGCGGCTCGGCGCCTCGAGGTCGATCCCTCACGCGCCGTGGTCGTCGAAGACGCCATATCCGGGGTGGAGGCGGGTCGTTGCGGCGAGTTCGGCCTGGTGATCGGGGTCGACCGCCGCGGCGACGGCGCCCAATTGATCGAGCACGGCGCCGATGTCGCGATACGGGACCTCTCCGCCATCGTCGTCGAGCTCTCGGGCCAGGATCAGGGGTCGTGACCACCGATCCGTGGGTTCTCGAGTACACCGGGCTGGAACCGGAAGTGGAGGGGCGCCGGGAGGCGCTGTGCACCCTGGGCAACGGCGTGTTCGCCACGAGAGGGTCGGCTGCCGAGTCGACCGAGGACGGGATCCACTACCCGGGGACCTACGCCGCCGGCGTCTACAACCGGCTGGCGTCGGAGGTCGAAGGCCGACGACTCGAGCACGAGAGCCTGGTCAACCTCCCCAACTGGCTCCCACTCGCCTTCAGCGTCGACGGCGGTCCCTGGACCGGCTCGGCGGAGGTGGCGGCGATCACCCACCATCAGGTGCTCGACCTTCGACACGGCATGCTGATCCGGCGCTTCGCGGTGCGCGACCCGGAGGGGCGCCAGACCGAAATCGCCGAGAGGCGCATCGTCCACATGGCCGAGCCCCATCTCGCCGCCATCGAATGGACGATCACACCTCAGAACTGGTCGGGCCCGCTGCGGGTGCGCTCGTGGTTGGACGCCGGGATGGAGAACCGCAACGTGCGCACCCACCGGAGCCTCGCCGGGAGGCACCTTCGGGTGGTCGACGTCGGAGAGGGCGACGCCGAGACCTGCTGGGCCGAGGTGGAGACCACTCAGTCCGGGGTGCGCTGTGTGGAAGCGGCCCGGACCAGGGTCTCGGCCGATGGCCGGCGGGCAGACGCCGAGCGTTCGATATACCGAGGCGAGGAGCGCATCGGCCACGAACTGCTGGCGAGAGCCGAAGCCGGCAAGTCGATCGTGGTCGAGAAGGTGGTATCGCTGTTCACCTCTCACGACCGCGCCATCTCCGAGCCGAGGTCGGCGGCCCTCGACGCCCTGGCCGGCGTGGGCGGGCTCGACGATCTGCTCCCCTCTCACGAACTGGCTTGGGATCACCTCTGGCGCCGGGGCCGTATCGGCGTCGATGCCGGTGAGCCCGAGGTGACCCGCAATCTCAACCTTCACCTCTTTCACTTGTTGCAGACACTCTCGCCGCATCTGGTGGACCGCGACGCCGGGGTTGGCGCTCGCGGTCTCCATGGCGAGGGGTATCGAGGCCACGTCTTCTGGGACGAGTTGTTCATCCTCCCGGTGATGACCCTGCGGCTCCCAGAGGTGACCCGGGCTCTGCTGATGTATCGATACC
>JAUYIV010000320.1 GCA_030688105.1 Actinomycetota bacterium
GGGGCGGCCGGCATCCACTACACGACCGCCGCAGAGCAGGAGCACGCCGAGCGAGCCGGGGTACAGACCCGCGGCTTCGTGGTTCCGCTGGGGGTGGATGCGGCTGAGTTCTCCCGGCCGGAGCCGGACACCGCTCTCCCGGTAGGGTTCCCGCCCGAGGGCCCGGTCATCACCTTTCTCGGCCGCCTGACTGAGAAGAAGCGGATCGACGTCCTCCTTAGGGCGTTCGCCGAGCTGGTGGCCTCCGGATCGGACGCCACGCTGGCGGTGGCGGGCCCCGACTCCGAGGGTTTGCGGGGCAGGCTGGAGGCGGCCTCGGCAGCACTCGGCCTGGAGGGCCGGGTGATGTTCCCCGGGATGGTGCTCGGCACCGCCAAGGTCGCCCCGCTGCAACGCTCCGACCTGTTCGTCCTGCCGTCGGAGGATGAGAGCTTCGGGGTGTCGGTCCTCGAGGCCATGGCGGCAGGAGTCCCGGTCATCGTCAGCCCGGGGGTGGCCCTCCACCCGGTTGTGACGGAGTACCAGGCAGGACTGGTAGCCCCGACCGAGGCTGGCGCCCTCTGTCGGGCCATGGCCACCATCCTGACCGATCGGGATCTGGCTCAACAGATGGGGGCTAACGGCCGATCACTGGCTGCCCGGCAGTTCTCGTGGGAATCGGTTGGAGAGGGACTGGAGGCGATGTACGGTCAGGCGCTGGAGTCGAGCCCGGTCGTGACGAGGACGCCCAGATGAACGACAAGGTGAAGGAGTACTACGAGCGCTACTGGCAGCGCGCTCATCCGCCTCCGGAGGCGGACTCGCTGGCTCCCACGCGCTCCCGGCTGCTGTGGAGGCAGGTGGAACGAGTCGAAATCGAGGTGGGCCGGCTCCTCGATGTCGGCACCGGGAACGGGCGCTTGGTTGGGGAGGCGCTGGAGCGGGACATCGAGGCGATCGGGATCGACGTGGCCGACGAGGCGATCAGCCGGGCGAGGACCGCCGTCCCGGCGGGGACCTTCCTCGCCAACGACGTGGAGAGCCTTCCCTCGTTGGCTGCCGAGGGCCCGTTCGACGTAGTGGCGGCGTTCGAGGTCATCGAGCACCTGCTAGCCCCTCGCCTTCTAACCGAAGGGGCGGCGGCCGTGCTGCGGCCCGGCGGCTACCTGGCCATCACCACCCCTTTCCACGGGGGTCTCAAAAACGTGGCAATCTCCCTCCTCCACTTCGACCACCACTTCGCCATAGAGGGGGAGCACATCCGGTTCTTCACGGATCGGGCACTGAGGCGGCTCCTGGAGTCGAGTGGCTTCGCCGTCGAGAGCATCATCCACTTTGGGCGGTTTCCACCACTGTGGGCCGGGGTGTTCGTGTGGGCGCGCAGGACATGAGCTGGCCGGTGGCCGGCCGGGTCGTTGCGGGCGGTGAGAGCCAGCTCCCAGTCCGCCTCCTTACGGTCATCCCCACCCGCAACGAGGTGCTGCACGTGGCCCGCGCCATCGAGAGCGTCCTGCCGTTGGGCCCGGTGTTCGTGGTCGACTCCGAGAGCGAGGATGCGACGGTGGCCATCGCCGAGGGATGCGGGGCCACCGTGGTCGTGCATCGTTGGGAGGGTTACGCGGCCCAGAAGAACTGGGCTCTGGGAAATCTGCCCCTCAAGACCGAGTGGGTGCTGTTCTTGGACGCCGACGAGATCATCACGCCCCAACTGCGCGATGAGATCGAGCGTTCCCTGGACGACGACACGACCGACGGTCTCTACATCCCACGCCGGTACGTCTTCCTGGGAAGGGTCTTGCGCCACGCCTGGTGGTATCCCGACTACCAGCTCAGGCTCTTCCGGCTTGAAAAGGGTAGGTTCGAGGACCGCCTGGTGCACGAGCACGCGGTGGTGGAGGGTCGGACCGGGTTCGCCAAGGCTCCACTCATCCACGAGAACCTGAAGGGGATCGACGCCTTCTTGGAACGGCATGTCCACTATGCCCGGCTGGAGGCGGAGGAGATCCTCAAGTCCGAGGGTGGCATGCAGCCCGAGTGGCGCGGGAGGCTTACGGGACGGTGGCCGGACCGCAGGCGGGCATTGAAGGTGCGGCTCTGGTACCGGCTTCCCTTCCGGCCGGCGATCCGCTTTCTCTGGCTGTACCTCGTGAAGCGGGGGTTCCTCGACGGCCGGCAAGGTCGCGTCTACTGCCAGCTGCTGGCCGCCTACGAGGCGATGATCGACGCCGAATTGCTGGAGCGGCAAGGGACCGGGGCAGGACCAACCGGGCCCGGGAAGCAAGTATGAGCGTTGGCCCCGACCTGACCGGGATGCTCGTCTGCCCGCAGTGCCGGTGCGAGCTCTCATGGCAGGCAGACCGGATCTCGTGCACGGCCTGCGGGGCCGACTACCCGATCATCGACGGAATACCGGTGATGCTCCCCGACCCACAGCTCGCCCATCAGGACCATAGCCACGGCGATCACAAGGGTCGCCAGGCCGCCCATTTCGACCACCACCTGTCGGACGAGATCGAGATCTCCCGACCGCACGGCGCCCCGCCCCTCCACCGGTGGCTGCTCGGGGAGAAGTTCCGCCGCAGCATCGCTGGCCTGGAAGGCCTACTGCCCGGGGCGACGGTGCTCACCGTATGCGGCGGCTCGGGCATGGACGCCGAGTTCCTGGCCCGGAAGAGCGCCTGGGTGGTCTCCTCGGACATCTCGCTGGGCGCCGCCCAGCGGGCCCGCTGCCGGGCGGAGCGTTTCGGGGTGGCCATCACCCCGCTGGTAGCGGACGTCGAGCGGCTCCCCTTCCCCGACGCGGCCCTGGACGTCGTCTACGCCCACGACGGCCTCCACCACCTGGAGGATCCCCACCTGGGGATCGCCGAGATGGCCCGGGTTGCCGGGAAGGCAATCTCGATCACCGAGCCAGCCGACGCCGCCGTCACCAAGGCCGCCGTCCGGGTGGGAATCTCCGAAGAGATCGAGGACTCAGGGAACCGGGTCGCCCGCCTCCGCCCCGAGGCCGTTGTCGAAGCGCTGAAGGAGACAGGGTTCGAGATCGCCCACGTCGAGCGCTACGCCATGTTCTACCGCCACCATCCCGGCCTGCCCAGTCGCGTCCTCTCGGTGCCGGGGCTTTTCGCCGCCGCTCGACTCGGCATGAAGGTCGCCAACCGGACAGTGGGACGGTGGGGGAACAAGCTGGTTGTCACGGCAAGGAGGGTTGCCGAGGGACCCGGGCCGAGCCGGTAGTCTGAGCAGGTTTCGCACGGGAAGGGAACGCTTGCCGATAGCGCTCATCACGAGAATCACCGGTCAGCACGGCTCCTATCTTGCCGAGTTGCGGTCGAACCCGGGCTATGTGGCGCACGGGCTCGTGCGGCGGGCGTCGACGGGCACCGCCCATGCCCGGGCCTGACGCCGGCGCCGGGATCGTCGTCGTCAGCCCGACCTTCCACCCCGAGAAGGTGGGGACCCCCCACTACGTCACCGACCTCGCCCTCGCCCTCGCCGACACCGGGTTCGACGTGGCGGTGGTGACGAACCAGCCCTACTACCCGGAGTTCCACCGGTTCGAAGGGTACGGGCGCCGGCGGCGGGTCGACTCCCTCGGGGCGGTGCGGATCCGGCGGCTTCCCACCCTCGTTCCTTTCCGCGGCGCACCAGTCCTCCGGGCGGTGTCGGAGGCGAACATGCTCCTCCAGGGGGTCGTGGGGGCACTGGCAGGCCGGCTCCCCCGCAGCCGGACCGTCATCGCCGTCTCCCCGGGCGTCCCGTTCGCCGTCCTCGTCGCCAGGATCCTCCGGCGGAGAGGGGGGCGTCTGCTCGTCGTCGTCCACGACATCCAGGCCGGGCTCGTCACCGCCACCACCGGCCCCGCCGGGCGGGTGGCCGGGCGGGTTGCCGGGACGGTCGAGGCGTGGGCCCTCAACCGGGCCGACGTTATTGCCCCTCTCTCCGAGGCGATGGGGCAGACGCTCTCCCGGATGGGAGTGCGAGCACCGATCCGGCCGGTGCCGCTGTGGGCGACCGTCGAGCCGGGCCTCCGCCCGCTCCCCGCCGGCGACCGACGGGTCGTCATGTACAGCGGGAACCTGGGACGCAAGCAAGGCGTGTCGACGCTCGTTGATCTGGCCGCGGCGATGTCGGCG
>JAUYIV010000325.1 GCA_030688105.1 Actinomycetota bacterium
CCGGGCATCCAACCTCTCCCGATCCCATTGGCTCCATAGTGGACGGCGTTGTCGGATCCGCGGACCACGAAGTCATAGTGGTCCTCGGCATCGGGGAACTGGATCACAGTGCGGCCGTCGAAGAGCGCCGGGCCGACCGCACCCGAGCCTGGATCCTGGGTGAACGGCATCCCTGCCGAGAAGCCTGCGGTGTGACACCGCGCGCAGTAGAGGTTGAAGAGAGCCGCGGCGCGCCGCGCCAGCTCGGTGTCCCCTCCGAAGCTCTCGTTGGCGATGGCCTCGATGTCGATGGCATAGGGCCGGTTGGCCCGCTGTTGGAGGAGGAAGGCCAGACCTTGCTCCGCGGCGGCTCGCAAGGCATCGAGGCTTTCATTGGTGAGGCGCAGGTCGCGGGCGATCGAGGCGAATTCGGTCACCATCACCCGGGCCTCTTCGATATCGGGGATCTGTCGCGACCCCTCGGTGGTGGTGAAGGCATTCGCCGCGTCGAAGTCGAGGGCCTCCAGCTCGGCTCGGGGGTCGCTCGGTGGGGCGGCAGCAATGATGCGGTCGAGGAGCGAGATGAGCGCGGCCTCCGCAGCGTCGGTCAAGCCATCCCGGTCCTGATCGGTTCCCGGCGCGGCGCAGGGGTTGGCATACAGGCGCGCCGATGTCGGTGTGCACGTCCCCGGGCCGGCGAGCACCGTCCTCAATTCGGCGGGAAGCGGTTGCACGGCGGCGTGCTGGGCAGGGATCATCTCCAGCGCATCGACCTCGGCCTGCTGCGCGGTGATGGCGTCCTCGAGCGCCTGATCGGCGCTCTCGAGGCGGCCGATCTCGCGGCTCACCGCGGAGTCGACGGCGGCAATCACCTCGGCTTGAGGCAGCTGGATCGATCGGATGTAGGCGATCAGCTCGTCGATCTGCTGGGTGTTCAACGGTCCGCCGCCCTCGACACCCCACGCGGGCATCGGGGTGCCCTGCCTTCCGAAGACGATCCAGTACCGCACCTCGTCCTCGGTGTAGCGAAACAGGATGTCGTTGAGTGATGGAGCCGACCAGGTCGTGGCGATCCCGCTCCGGGGCTCGACGAACGCCGCGCCGCCCCCGCTCCCGTCGGCGGCGTGACAGTTCAGGCATTGGTACTCGAGCCACCACTCGTGGCCCCGGTCGATGGCGATCTCCTCGAAGCGATGCTCGGCGGACTCCTGCCGACCCGTCTCGTTGAGGAAGTACACGGGAAGCGTGATCGAGATCACCGCCGTCGACATGAGCGCAGACACGAGGATCTTGTTCAACCGCTTCGACTCGAGCTCATCGTCGGTCATGTACGGCGTCAGGTTCTGCGGGGGGGCTTCGCGGCGACGCCGTACCCGAGCTTGGGTAACGAGGTATGCGAGCCATGCGATGACCGCGAGGACGGCCAGAGCGAGGGTTGCGGCGCCGAGGCCCATCGCTCAGGTCACCTCGCGGGTCAGATGCACGACGGCCCTTGCGGATACTCGGTCGTCTTGACCGCGGCGCGAGGTGTCTGGATGACTGTCCCGGTGTCGATCACGAACTGGCCGTCGTCATCGATGGTCACCGCGAATCGGTCGAGATTGCGCGGCGCCGGTCCGTCCTCGTACTCGCCGTGATAGTTGTATTTCGAGCCGTGGCAAGGGCACTCGAATCCCTGCGACGACTGGCACTGGGGCACCCGGCACCCGAGGTGGACACACCTCTGCCAGAGCGCCATCAGGCCTCCGGCGACCACCGGCAGCCCATCGAAGGACGAGCCCGCGATATTCCCCTGGAACGGAACGAGGTACGACTGGGCCGCCGGGATGAACAGGGGGCTGACGCGTCCATCGGGGAGGAATACCTGGGAAGCCAGGTCCTCGACGTCGCCGGCGATCACCTTGGAGCCGAATCCGCCGGCCCGCAGCTTGGGCCACATGAAGGCGAGCGAGGCGATCCCGAATTGGGCGAGGAAGAGGCCGAACACCCCGAGCACGCCGCGATTGAAGAATTGGCGCCTGGTGACGCCCATGGTCTCCGCGTCGACGACCTCGCGGGCCTCGAGTGGGTCGGCCGGTGCCGCTTCCTCCTCGAGCGGCGCCTCGGGAAGGGCCTGCGGCTCGGGCTCTCTGGCGCGGCCAGCGAGACGGTCGCGGCGGCGGGCCTTCCGGTCGAGCTGGCCGACCCGCGGTCGGGGGGCACCGTCTTCGCGCCGGTAGGCGATGGCGAAGATCGACGCGATCGCCACGAGGGCCACCCCGGCGAACGCCAGCACGAGGATCTGTGTCGCTGTCATAGGTCGAAGAAGATCCCGTCACGCCACGGGAAGGTGAAGTTGAAACCCGTTCCCCGGTAGAAGGACCCGATCATGGTGAGGATCGCCGCCGAGATCACGAAGAACGTGAACATCATGATGGCGAACTTGCGATCCGATGGCCGCGTCGACCGGTTGCGGTCCACGAACGGAATGGCGGCGAGTGCGGCGAGACCGAGGCCCGGGATGAGGACCCCGGCGACCTGAGGATCGAAGTACGACAGGAGCTCTTGGAGGCCGAGGAAGTACCACGGGGCCTTCGAGGGATTGGGCTGTGCGTTGGGGTTGGCCAGCTCGAGCAGAGGCGCATCCTGGAACACGGAGAAGATCACCAGGAGCGCGGTCACCACCAGAAGTGCGACGAACTCCATGGCCAGCAGGTGCGGCCACACGCTCACCTTGTCGGTCGGGTCGCGCTTCACCTGCTGGATCGCCTTGGCCTTCACGACGGTGAGCAGCCGCTGGGTTCGGACGCCTTCGGGTATGGCCGGCGCGGTTCGGGCTGGCGCGGCTGAGGGGGTCGGGGAGGGTGCGGCCGCGGTCGCTTGAGCCTCCGGGACGGCGGTGGCCGTCCCGCCGCTCATCTCGGCGAGCACCTGCTCGACGGGGACTCCGAGCGCTTTCGCCTTCGCCTGCGCCGAGCGCCTCAGGAGGTGTTCGGGTATCTCTGCCATGCCGTCTCCTTAGAGCGGTCCCGAGACGCCGCCGTCCTTGCGCACCCGCCAGAAATGGACCGCCATGAAGATGACGATCAGGAACGGGAGCGCTAGGACATGGAGGACATAGAAGCGGAGCAGGGTGGAGGCGCCCACCTGGATCCCGCCCAGCAGCACGAACGACACCTGGTCGCCGAACACCGGTGTGTACCCGGCCATGTTCGAGCCCACCGTGACGGCCCAGAGGGCAAGCTGATCCCAGGGGAGTAGGTAGCCGGTGAAGGAGAGGAGCAGGGTCAGCAGCAGCAGCACCACCCCGACCACCCAGTTGAACTCCCGCGGGGGCTTGTACGCGCCGTGGTAGAAGACGCGGGTCATGTGGAGGAAGACGGTGATCACCATGAGGTGGGCGCCCCAGCGGTGGAGGTTCCTCACCAGCAAGCCGAAGGCGACGTTGGTCGAGAGCGCCGCAGTGTCGATGTAGGCGTCGGGCACCGCCGGTGTGTAATAGAACATGAGGAAGATGCCGGTGATGGTCAGCAGGATGAACAGGAAGAACGACAGCCCGCCCAGGCAGAGCGTGTAGGAGAGCCGCACCCCGTGCCGCTTCACCTTCACCGGGTGGAGGTGATACAGCACGTTGTTCATGATGACGTACGACCGGTTCCGCGGGCTGTCGGTGTATCCCTTGCGGAACGGGGACCCGGGCCGGAACATCGACTCCCAGGCCTCCGACCCGCGGATCTTGGTTCCGATCGCGCCGATCCGGGACCCGATCGTCTTTCGTCCGCCGCCGTTTCATCTCGTGGTCATTTCGCGGTTCGCTCCTCCGTCCGCTCAGTCTCCGCCCCGACCCGGTTCGCGGTCAAATCAAGCCCGTCGCCCGTCGTGCGCCATGTTGGCCCTCGGCCGTCGGCGGATTCGCTCCGTCTCAGAAGCGCATCCCATATGCATACCCGTTCTTGTAGTCGCGCTGACCCGAATCGATCTCCCACGGTGCGGTGACTCCGAGGTCGCCCGTCTGATCGGCGAGCGAGCCTTCGTATTTGCCCAGGGAGATGACCCCGGTCGGACAGCGATCGACGCAGAGTGCGCACCGGGTGCACTCGTCCTCGTCCACCACGAAGATTCCTTGGTTGCCGGCGTCCAGGCGTGGATCGGCGACGTTGGTCGCTTCCGCCACCGCCTCGACCGACAGGTAGTGGATGCACTTCCAGGGGCAGATGTCGACGCACCCCTCGCAGAGGATGCACTCCGACTGGTCGATGTGGAGGAACTGCTTCGGCTTGACCGCGTTCGCCAGATAGTCGCCCTCGACGAGGGTCAGCTGGTAGTCGTCACGGAAAGGCGGCGTCTCGAACCAGACTTCGGAGCGGGCCATCAGCGGCCTCCGCCGCGGACGAGCGGGCGCCCGTAGGCCGAGGTCGTCGCCGGCCGCGGCTGGCCGCGCCGCTTGCCCCATTCCTGGTATCGGTAGGCGCCGATGAGGATTGCCACCAGGGCGGTCGTGGTGTATCCCGCCACCACCAGGTCCTTGAGGGCGCCGAATGAGATCTTCACCGTGTTGTTGAGGACCAGCCACTTCGGGAAGGTGAACGCGATCCTTTGCGGGGTCCACTCGAGGGTGCCCTGCGTGAGGGCGAGCCACTGGTTGGGAACGATCCCGAAGAGGATCATCACCTCGAGGGTGAACAGGAAGGCACCGACGGTGGCGCGTGCCCAGGTTAGAGGCCGATCGAAGATCCACCCGAAGACGATCGCGACGATGAGGATCTGGCTGCCGAGCACTGCGGTCAGTTGGCCGATCGTGGGGAGCACCCAGCAGGCATTCGCGTCGTGCTCGAAAAAGGCGCATCGCGGGATCGAGGGATAGATGGCGCGGCCGACGGAGTCGGTCACCGGCAAATTGGTGAAGTGGGCGACCAGAACCCCGAAGATCAGGACGATCGCGCCGACCACGACGCCGATCACGCCGAAACGCCGTCGTTTCTCGCTGGTCACAGGGACGAGCACCTCCTCCGAACCGGGGCATTGTACGCGGGTGTCGCCCGCTGCCAGTTTCCGTAGCCCGGGAGGACAGAGAGACGGGTGTCCAGCTGCAAGCGACGAGCGGCAAGCGCGTGAATGCGCGCTCCACTGGCTAATGGGTTCTTGCCGGCAGCCGGTAGCGGGTAGCCGGCAGCCGGGTAACGGGGAACGGGCTACGGGGGTTGGGGGCTAACCTTCCGCCGCAATCGCGATCGACATGGAGGGTTCGAGGCAGTGACCTCGGCAGACACGAAGTCCGAGCGGGACTCCGCCGACACATCCCTCGAGTCGCCCCTCCAGCCCGGGACCGGGCTCGTCATTCGAATCGCCTCTCTGTCGGCCGCCGGTTTCCTCGTCATCGGACTCGCCCTCTACGGGGCGTCGGCCGCCTCGCTGCGGTGGCCGGACCTGCTCCTCGATGCGGGCCTGGACGGTGGCCCGTTCTCGTATGGCCGGCTTGCTCCCGCCGGTATCAATGCCTTGCTGTTCGGGTGGCTGACCTTGGGCCTGACATCGGTGGTGCTCCACGCGGTCCCGCGCCTTTCCGGTGCACCGCTGTCATTCCCATTGGCGAGGTTCGGGGTCGTCGGTCTCATGGCCGCCGGTGCCGGCGTCGGGGTGGCGGCGATCCTGCTCGGTGAGGGTGACGGTGGGCGCTACCTCGAGATGCCCTGGTTCGCCGATGCTGTCCTCGTCGCCGCCTACTTCGGCTTGGCGCTGATCGTGAGCTCGACGGCACGACGCGGCGACCGAGATCGACTTCCCGTGGCCGCCTGGTTCCTGGTGGCGGCGCCGTGGATGCTCTTCCTGTCGTTCGCCGCCGGATCGGTCCCCGGGCTCGAAGGGCTCCCAGGGGAGGTCCAGGGCGCTTTCACCGGCACCGCCGTGACCGGCCTCTGGGTGGCCATGGCTGCGGTGGGCGGCGGCTACCACCTCATCTCGACGCTGGTGCCCGGTGTCGGGTTCCACGAGCGCCTGGGGAACATCGGCTTCTGGTCGCTCGTGCTCACCTGGGCTTGGACCGCCGGCCGGGCATTCCAGTACGGACCCGTCGGCGATTGGATCGGAACCCTTCCTGTGCTTTTCGGGGCCGGCGTCGTGGTGGCGTCGATCACGATCGTCACCGATTGGGTGCTCGCATTGCGCGGTCACTGGGGAGCGATCCCGCGGTCGCCATCGCTGCAGTTGCTCGTCGCCGGGAGCGCGTTCTTCGTGATCGGGCCCGCCATAGGCTTCGTCGGCAGCCTCCGCTCGGTGTCGGCGGTCGTCCAGTTCACCCCGTGGGATGCCGCCTATGAGCAGGCGACTCTCCTCGGCGCATTCACCCTGTGGGCGATGGCAGCGATCGCGTACGCGCTGCCGGCCGAGTCGGGGAGGTCATGGACGCCATGGATGGGCCGGGTGGTGGTGTGGCCGGCGGTCCTGGGCGTCGCGTTGTCGGTCGGAAGCCGGCTCGTCGGCGGCCTCCAGCAGGGATACGCATGGCTGGCCGGCGTGCAATCGGGCGAATACCAGAACTTCGGCGAGGGATTCGTCAACTCGTCGGCTCCCCTCTCGGGCGCCGATCTCGCTCAGGCCGTCGGTCTGGGACTCCTCGGATTCTCGGGGATCGTCTTTGCCCTGCTGGCGGTTCGTTTCGCGGTCGCAGGGGGCCAGGCCGAACCGCGGCCGGCGGCGGCTTCGCCGCTCGCCGGCCGATTGTCGGTCGCCGTCCGCGGGTCCACAGCCCTCTTTCTGGTCGCCGCCCTTGGAGCCTTCGCGTTTCCTGCGATCGACTCCGATCGGGCCCCGACGCTGCTCGCCGACGGGTCGCGCCAATACGAGGAGGGGTCGCTCGAAGAACGGGGCCGGGATCTCTACATCTCCGAGGGTTGCTGGTATTGCCACACCCAGCAGGTCCGGGCGGTGGTCACCGACGTCGGGCTCGGGCGGGTATCCGAAGCCGGCGACTACGCCCACGACCCTGCGGGGACCCTCGGCTTCCGGAGGATCGGCCCTGATCTGGCCCACGCCGCCGGCCGGGAGCAGGCGGGCAGCGCCTCATTCGTGCTCAATCATCTGATCGACCCCCGGGCAACCCGCCCCTGGTCGGTGATGCCCTCCTACGCGTACCTCAGCCCCGACGAGTTGACCGCACTCGCAGCCTACGTTGCAGGTCTCGAATGAAGATCGACGATCTCGTCAAGGCGGCCGCCGAGGCCATGAAAATGCCGGAGAGCATGGTTCGGCGTTCTGCCGAGGCGCGTTCGAAATCGGAGGGCCGGCCTGCCGAGGCGATCCTCGCCGAGTGGGCCGGAGTCGATCCAGAGGCCGACGCTCCCGAGTCGCTCGCCGCTGATGCGCCGGCCGCCGCGGAACCCGCCGAGGCGGCCGCTCCGGCCCCGGCTCCGGCTGTGGACGCCGGCGACCTGGAGGCGAAGGCCGCCGCCGCGATGGGGATGTCCGCGGCCATGATCAAGCGGTCGGCCGTCGCCCGCGCCAAGGCGGAAGGGCGTTCGCCCGACGAGGTTCTCGCCGAGTGGGCCGGTGTCGAGCTGTCGGCGGCCCCGCCCGCTCCGGCCGCGGCCGTGGACACGCCCCCCGCACCGGACGAGGCAGCGCCTGCCCCCGCCCCGGCTGCCGCCCCCGCCCCGGCCCCGGCAAGCGAGCCAGCCCCCGCGGTCGCCTCAGATGTGGGTGACCTCTTGGCGAAGGCGGCTGCGGCGCAGGGTCTGCCCGAGGCCATGGTCAAGCGGTCCGCCGCCGCCCGAGCCAAGGCGGCGGGCACGACCACCGAGG
>JAUYIV010000329.1 GCA_030688105.1 Actinomycetota bacterium
GGCAACGCGGTGGCGCTGCTCTCACACTCTCAGGGGACGGTGATCGCCTACGCCGTGCTCCAGGGCATCGCCGGAGAGACCCGGGCCATCTCGGGCTGCGACGACACCACCCTGGCGGAGCTGCGCGAGGAGGTGCCCGCCGACACTCCCGAGCCGGCCCAGTACGAGGCGTATGTCCGATCACTGCGGGTGGAAGAGGGCACGAAGGAGAGCCGTCCTCGCCGGCGGAAGAAGCCCGAGATGCCCCGAGAGATCGACCTGAGCCGGGTGGCGCTGGTGACCTACGGCAGCCCCCTCAGCCAGCTGTACGGGCCCAACTTTCCGGCGCACTTCGGCGTCGAGGGCGCGTTCCGCTCGTTGCGCGACCAGCTGTCGCGAGTGGGGGCGCAACCCGGGTGGCGCAACTTCTACAGGCCAACCGACTTCATCGGGAAGAAGGTCTTCGTGGCCCCGGGCGGGCTGCTCATGGAGAATGGCGAGGTGGTCTCATCTGGCGAGGAGGCCGAGCGCTGTCCGGTGCCGAGGGGCGGTCCGCCCGATCCGGACACCTACGTGTGCGAGGCCGCCGAGCCGCTCTTCCCGCCCCGTGCCCACTCGAACTACGAGGACGAGCCGGTCGTGATGGACTGGATCGATACCGTCTCCCGGGCGCTGTCGAAGCGACGTCGGCGCTGACACGCCCGAGGGTGCGGACCGACGCTCTTAGACTCCGCCGCCGATGAAGCGCTGGAGCATCCGCATCGTCTGGGCCCTGGTCGTGCTGCTTCCGGCGAGCGTGCTCGCGCTGTGGTGGCTCGGCACACTGCCGGCCCAGCAGCACCCCGAGGTGGGGCGGGCGGTCTTCGGCAACATTCCCGATTCGATCGTGGCGGTGTTCTACGTCGCTTCGATCGTCTTCGTCGCCCTGTTCGCCTACTTCTTCGCGGTCCGGGCGAAGAACTGGGGGCGGGGCGCCGACGAGTCCCGCGTCGACCGATGGTGGCAGCGCATCCGCGCGCTGGAACGGGGCCTCTCGCAGCGTTCGGTGTTCGAGGACCGTGCCGCCGGGCTCATCCACCTCGCCATCTACTCGGGCTTCATCGTGCTCTTCCTCGGAACCGTGACCCTGGAGATCGATCACCTCGCACCGGCGAACCTCAAGTTCCTCGAGGGGGCGGTGTATCAGTGGTACTCGGCGATCCTCGACGGGTTCGCCCTCGTCTTCCTCGGGGGGCTGCTCATGGCGGCGGGCCGCCGCTACGGGCAGCGGCCCCGGAAGCTCCGCACCAAGACCAAGCCCGAGGATGCCTTCAACCTCGCATTGCTCTTCGTCATCGGCGCCACCGGACTGGCCGTCGAGGCGGCCCGGATCACGGTGGATGGGCGGCCGTCATTCGAGACGTGGTCGTTCGTCGGATACCCGCTGAGCGCCCTGGTCCCGGAGTCGATCGCCTCGGGACTCCACCAGGGCCTCTGGCTGACCCACGTCGCCGCCTTCCTGGCGCTGTTGGTGGCGATCCCCACGACGAAGCTGCGCCACATGATCACGTCGCCCCTCAACATGGCGCTGTCGCCGCGCGACCGGCCCAAGGGGGCGATGCGGGAGGTGCCGAACCTCATGGAGGCCACCGACATCGAGTCGATCGGGGCCTCCGCCGTCGCCGACTTCACCTGGAAGCAGCTCCTCGACACCGACGCCTGCACGATCTGCGGCCGCTGCACCTCGGTCTGCCCGGCGAACCAGACCGGCAAGCCGCTCGACCCCCGCGAGATCGTCCTCAAACTCGGCGAGGTGGCGGCTCGCACCGGCACCCCCCCGGTGAGCCCTCCGGTGGGGATGGACCGCGCCATCACCATCACCGCCGACTCGGTGTTTCAGCGGATCACCGCCGAGGAGCTGTGGGCGTGCACCTCATGCCGGGCGTGTGACGAGGTTTGCCCGGTGGACATCGAGATCCTCGACAAGATCCTCGACATGCGGCGCCACCTCGCCCTCATGGAGGGCGACTTCCCCCCGGAGCTGGGCCGGACCTTCATCACGATGGAGAACTCGTCGAACGTGTTCGGCGTCGGTCAGCAGGGCAGGGCCGACTGGACCAAGGAGCTGGACTTCGAGGTGAAGCGGCTCGGCGACCCCGGGGTCACCGCCGAGTACCTGTACTGGGTCGGCTGCCTCGGGTCATTCGACGACCGGAACCGCAAGACCACCGTCTCCACCGCTCGGCTGCTCCATGAGGCCGGCGTCGACTTCGCCATCCTCGGCCCCATGGAGCTGTGCACCGGCGACCCCGCCCGGCGCGCCGGCAACGAGTACCTGTTCCAGCAGTTGGCGCTCCAAAACATCCAGACCCTCAACGACCTCGGGGTCACCAAGGTGATCACCCAGTGCCCGCACTGCTTCAACACGATCTCCAACGAGTACCCGCAGTTCGGCGGAGAGTACGAGGTGATGCACCACAGCCAGGTGCTCATGGGTCTGGTGCAGGAGGGTCGCCTCGAGCCGAAGGGGAAGCGTGATCAGACGATCACCTTCCACGACCCCTGCTACCTGGGCCGGCACAACGACATCTTCATCGCACCCCGGGAGGTGGTGAAGCAGTCCGGCGACCTGGTCGAGATGCCGCGCAACGGCACGGGATCGTTCTGTTGCGGCGCCGGGGGATCACGCATGTGGATGGAGGAGCACGTCGGCAAGAAGGTGAACATCGAGCGGACCGAAGAGGCGCTCGCCACCGGGTCGGACGTGATCGCCACCGGCTGCCCGTTCTGCTTCGTGATGCTCGACGACGGCGTCAAGGAGCTGGGCGCCGACGACCGGGTGCAGGTGAAGGACCTGGCGACACTTCTGGATGAGCAGGTGCGGGGGGTCTGAAGGCCGTTACCCATTGCCCGTAGCCCGTTTCGGCCGTCGGCCTCGAGCCGGATTACCGGCCCGCTCTTGGTGGAAGCTGGAGGCTGACGGCTGGAGGCTGGTGGCTCTCGGGAACCGCTCAGGTCGATCCTTCCTGACGCCGAAGATCCCAGGATGGAATGCAGCCGGTGTGGCGGTGACGCCGTCGTCAAGCGGGGCGACTCGTTCTACTGCGGCAACTGCGCGATCAATCGAGATTGGCAAGAGATCATCGCCCTCGTCCAGGACGCCAAGGTCGACATCCCGGTGGCGAGCTCGCAGGAGCAGCGAGCGACGGCCTGACAGCGCGTCTCTTCCTGAGATTCGTCGTCGCGCGCGCCCGCTGTCTCCGCAGCCCCCTCCGCCTCGCCGTGCTCGGCGCGGGGAGTACCCGCAGGGGGCTGACCCTGCGGGGGAGCCTGGTGCCGTTCTTGCCGGTAGCCGGTAGCGGGCAGCCGGTAGCCGGCAGCCGGGGGAGGACGCGGGGAGTACCCGAAGGGGGCTGACCCTGCTGGCGAGCCTGGTGCCCTTCCTGAGATTCGTCGTCGAGCGCGCCCGCTGTCTCCGCTGCCCCCTCCGCCTCGCTGCGCTCGGCACCTCCCCCGGCGGCCGGGGGAGGACGCGGGGGAGGGGCGGCTGACCCTGCGGGCGAGCCTGGGCCCTTTCGTGCCGGTAGCGGGCAGCGGGTAGCCGGTAGCGGGCAGCCGGTAGCCGGCAGCGACCGAGC
>JAUYIV010000331.1 GCA_030688105.1 Actinomycetota bacterium
GCTCGGTCCTGGCCCGGGTCATGGCGATGTAGAGCAGGCGCCGTCCTTCCGCCTCGTCGCGGGCGTCCAGCCTGTGGCCGTCCAGCACGATCACGCGGTCGGCGTCGAGGCCCTTGGCGCCGTGGATGGTGGACACGCGGACGCCATCGCGTCGGGAGCTTGCCCCGAGCATCCGTGCCGCTGTCCCGGAGCGCTGCAGGAGGGCGGCGAAGCCCTGCATGTCCCGCTTGACCAGCCCCAGGACGAGAACGTCGGCCGGCGCCACTCCCTGGGCCAGCCGCTCGCGGATCCACTGCAGCACGAAGGCGCGGCTCGCCTCGCGATGGGCAAGGCGCCGGACTGTGGGCACCGGTCCGGACCGGAGGGCCCGCTCAGGGACTACACGCTCGTCCGTCGTATCGTCGCCGCTCGGCTCTGCGCGGTCCAGCTCGCGGATCAGGCGGTACGCCGCCGATAGGATGGCGCGGGTGTTTCGGTAGTTGACCCTGAGAACACGGGTACGGGTCCGGCCAGCGATCTGGACTCCGATCCCGCGCCAGCTGACCTTCCGCCGGTAGATGTTCTGCGACGAGTCGAGGGCGATGAACAGGCTGTTTGTTATCGGATCGAGTGCCCGCAGGAACGCACGATACCAGTCGTCCGCGAAGTCCTGTCCCTCGTCCACGAGGATCGCCTGGTACGTCCCCTGCGGTAGCCGTCCGTCGTCGTAGGCTCTGAGCAAGAGGTCCGGGACGACACGGATGAAGTACTCGTCCCACTCCTGCCCCCGTCCGGCGGGGCAAGGGGGTGGGAGCCCGGCGTGCTGGAGTTGCCCTTCGCACCAGCTGTGGAAGGTCGCGACCTTGATCCCCGCGTCGCCACCGATGGCATCGCGGAGCGAATCGGCGAGCACCCGATTGAAGCAGAGGACCAGCACGCGCCAATCCGGATGCGTTGCGCGCAGGTATTGGGCGCGGCAGATCAGCGTGATGGTCTTGCCGCTCCCCGCCACTCCCCGGAGCAGGCTGTGACCGTCACCGAGGCTCCGCGCGAGCCGCTCTTGCTCTCGGTCCATGACGCGGAGGATGTCGGCGTCGCTGTACCCCCAGCCGATGCGGATCTCGGGGTAGAGGACCGCCCGGATCTCGTCTACCTCCGCGGGATCCAGCGGAGGGAGCCGTTTGGACCAGTCGGGCATCAGCCCTCTCAGGCGAGGCAGCAGCGCCTCCGGGGCGAGATCGTCAGCCGTCATCACGCGCCCCGGCTCGAGCGCCTCCTCGAGGCTCGGACCGAACAGCGAGGGGGTGCGTGCGTCCTCGCTCTTGAGCGACGGGAAGAGCACCCCGTAGCCCCAGCCGCACCGGAGCCCGGCCCCGGAACGGAGCGCAGGCCGCTGCTTGAGGAGGTCCACGGTCTTCAGCGTGTAGTCGCGAACCTGCCGGATCGGGTTGGGAACCACCAGATCGCCGTCGGGTCTTAGGAGCCGCACCCCGGCCGCGCCCACTTCGGCGATCGACTTGAGTCGCCAGTCCTTCACTTCCAGCACGACAAGGCCCAGATCCGGTCCGACGATGACGAAGTCGGGATGGCGACCCTGCACCGCGATGTCGTAGTAGACGAGATAGTCGTCGGGCAGGTGGTCGCGAAGGGCCACGAAAGCCTTTCGCTCTCCGCGTGTCACCGAGTCCGCGAGCGCCGGGATGGTTTCCGGGACGGTGAACGCCATTGCCGCGATGGTAGCCCACCGGACAGCGTTTTCCCAACGCTCCGCGACCTCAGCGTTACCAGCAATCGGGCACAGCTCGAGGGGCTCTGCCGGGATGCGCTCCGCCCCCGCTCAGGCGGGTCTGGTTGGGCGGGAGCCATCCGGGCGCGTCGGTCGACTGTTGACGAGGCCAGGGGCGCGGGCGCAAGATCCCCAGCACGGTATGTTCGCTGGCGGGTTCAGCGCCCCGCCGGTGTCGGGGGGAGCCGCCGGGTGGGACCACGGGGGGCCGCCACCGTCCTGCGAGACACGGCGCCAAGGCGCGAGGGGCGCTAATGCTGTCTATGTTCCGGGCATGCTCCATGCTGGTGATGCTGCTGAGCATCGTGCTGTTACTCACCAACCCGGCGACGGCGGGGCAGGGATGGTATTTCCTTCTGCCGCCCGCAGACCGAGTGTTTCCGGCTCTGGGCGCGCGGCCCGGGAGCACCTTCAGCGAGATGGCTACGAAGCTGATGAAGGAGATCCCGCTGTCAGAGTGGGTCGTCTATAGGGCTTTCGATACCGCACGGGAGTGCGAAGCCGAACGGGACGCTCGGAGCGGATGGTGGAGCCGCGAGTCGAGCCGGGCGGTGACGGGGCCATCGCGAGATCTCAAGGCGGCCGCCGTCGCGGCGGAGCAGATGACGTACTGGGGGATGGCTCGCTGCGTTGCCTCCGATGACCCGAGACTCCGACGGTAGCCTGTTGTAGAGGGGCCGAACGAGAGAACATCATCCGCCGGTGCACGGCCGCCCCACGTTCTCCCCCCGTGATGCGGCCGGGCCGGGGCGGAAGTGAGATCGACGGGGATCGGATGCCGGCGGTGCGGCGCAAGTGACGTTGATGTTTCCGCTGCATTCCTGGCAGAGACGGAGGTATGCAATGAAGCATCTCATCGTCTCGCTCGCCCTGGTGGGATTTCTCGTACCACTGCTCTCTTCCGCCGGGTCGGACGAGGAGGCAATCACGGCGCTCGTCAAGGAATGGGAGAGCGCCTACAACAACCATGATGCTCAGCAGGTCCTTGCCTGCTGGGATGAGAACGGGGTGATCGCCTCGGGCGCGCGCAAGACACCGCTCCCTAAGCCGAAATACGCGGAGTATCTGCCAGCGAGATTCGACTTGCTACCTAAGCTTGAAGTCAAGCGGATCCAGGACGTCCGAGTCGCCTCCGACAGAGCCGAGGCAACAATTCTCCTCACCAACTACCCGAGCCCGAAGGCAAACTGGAGGGGGCGGACCGAGTTCCAGCTGACATTCAGCTTGCTGAAAGGTCAGGATGGGCGCTGGCGATTCGTCGCGTGGGATTACTAGGCAACCGCAAGTCATCGCGGTTCCCCGTCTGGTCGGGGACCGCCGCGCCCGCGCCAGTGGACGGGTGACGGATGTGCTAGAGAGACTCCAGACGAAGGCCCTCAACCCTCTCGAAATGGCGCCGATTGTTGCTCATGAGGGTCAGATCATGCCGCAGCGCAGTTGCTCCGATCAGGAGATCGAAGTCGCCGACAAGGTTGCCGGACGCCCGGAGTGCTCCACGCGCTTTGCCGAAGAGCTTACAGGTCTCGGCATCGACAGCGACGACCGTGACGCCTCGGAGGAAGTCGGCGAGGTCCCGCTCGTTCCCTTCCGGATCGGTCGAGTAATAGATGCCCTCGTAGAGCTCGGCGAGGGAGACCACCGAGACGCCGAGCCCTTCTTCTTTCAACTCGTCCAACCGGCTGATCACTCGGGCCTGCCCGTTCAGGTAGCTGATGACCCAGTCGGTATCGACAAGGTACCGGATCGTCATAGCCGGGGCTCAGGCCTGGTCGAGACCAATCGGTCGGCATAGATGTTCCGGATGAGAACCTCGGCGTCGATGGTCCCCTTCCAGCCGCCGGCCGCCCGCCGGAACGCCTCGAAGTCCGGCTCTGCCGGCACGTCGAGAATGGTGATCATGACCTCCTGCCCCTCCGGAAGGTCGACCTTCTCGAGCGGCTCCAACATGCCGCCCCGAATCCGAACACGGATTGTCTCGCCCATCACTCCACCTCCTTTCGTGGCATACGACGCTCTCAGCACCGAACTGCTGGTGCCACTAGATTACGCGAGACCGCAGGCGAGCGCTACGGCCCGTCCTGGGCACGCTTCCCGGTATCGTCCAGCGCCGGTCATGGCGGAGGAGACGCGGGAGCGTAAGGCTGGAGCCGGGC
>JAUYIV010000337.1 GCA_030688105.1 Actinomycetota bacterium
CTCGCCGTCGTGACGGTGATCGACACCGACGAGGACTACGGATTCGGCGTCGATCCCGCTCGTGAGGAGCTGCTGTCCGAGATGAACCGGGTGCTCCAGGAGATGTTCGACGACGGCACCTACCAGGCGATCTACGACACCTGGTTCGAGGCACCGGCGGGCAGCGTCCTCTTTGAGGGCTAGTCGCTTCGGTCTTTCGAAGGGGCGGGGTTGCAATGCCCCGCCCCTTCGTCTGCCATCTGCCGCCTAGGGGCGCTTGCACCTAGCCACCCTCGAAATCGAGTCCCACGTCCATCGACGGAGCGCTGTGGGTGAGCCAGCCCATCGAGACCACATCGACTCCGGTGGCGGCGACCGCTGAAAGCGTCTCCAGGGTGATCCCGCCCGACGCCTCGAGCCGGGCCCGGCCCGCGGCGATGGCCACGGCCTCGGCGAGGCTGCTCGGGCCCATGTTGTCGAGCAAGATGGTCTCCGCCCCGGCGTCGAGCGCCTCCACCAGACCATCGAGGGAATCGACCTCCACCTCGATCGGGACGGCGCCCAGCGCGGCCCGGGCCGACTCCACCGCGCGGGTCACCGATCCCACCACCCCGATGTGGTTGTCCTTGATGAGGACGGCGTCGTAGAGCCCGAAGCGATGCGGCCACCCGCCGCCGCAGGCGACTGCGTATTTCTCGAGGACCCGCAGTCCGGGGAGGGTCTTCCGGGTGGCGGCGACCACGGCACCGGTACCCGCAACCGCCTCGACCGCCCGCGCCGTCAGAGTGGCGATGCCCGACAAATGGGAGAGCAGGTTGAGTGAGACCCGCTCCGCGGTGAGGATCGGCCGCGCCGGGCCCTCGACAACGGCGAGCCGGGTCGCCTTCTCCACACGGTCCCCGTCCGCCACGAAAGGGTTGGTGACGACCGACGGATCGACCATGGTGAACACGGCAAGCGCAATGTCGATGCCGGCGACAACACCGTCCTCGCGGGCAACGATCCGCCCAAGAGCTGTGGCGCCGGCGTCGACGACGGCATTGGTGGTGACGTCGCCGGCTTCGCCCAGATCCTCGCGCAGCGCCGCCTCGACGATCGGCCGCCATTCCGCCGGGTCGGGCGGAACCGGCCGGGTCACCCAAGCACCAGGCTGTGATCCCATTGGGGATCTGCCAGGGGGAAATCGGCGCGGTAGTGCGCTCCCCGAGACTCGGTGCGGGTCGAGGCGGCGGTCGTGACGAGGAAGGCGACCTCCGCCATGTTCCTCGCCTCGGACGGCTCCGCGGGAAGCCTCGAAAGGATCCCCTCGATCGTGGCGAGAGCGTCTGTCAGCCCTCCGCGGGTTCGGACCAGCCCCACCTGATCCCACATGACCCGGCGAAGGGTCGACACCGCGTCGAGGTCGGTGTCCGGCTCCGGTCCGGGGGGCCGTGCCTCCCCATCGAGTTCGAATGGAGCGGCCGCGGCGACATCGTCTGCGACGGCCTCGGCGAACACGAGACCTTCGAGCAGCGAGTTGCTCGCCAAACGGTTGGCGCCGTGCACCCCTGACCGGCTCACCTCTCCCACCGCCCAGAGGCCTGGGACCGAGGTCCGGCCCGACAGATCCACGGCGACCCCGCCCATCAAGTAGTGGGCGGCGGGCTCGACGGGCATCAGCTCGCGCCGGGGGTCGATCCCCGCCCGGGTACAGGTTGCGAACACCGTCGGGAAGCGCTCCGGCAAATCCTCGCCGATCGCATCGCGTGCATCGAGGTACACCTTTCGCCCCGCGCGGAGGCGGCGCCACACGGCGCGCGCCACGACGTCGCGCGGGGCGAGGTCAGCGGCCCGGTGCTCCTCGACCATGAAACGGACCCCGTCGTCGTCGACGAGCACCGCGCCCTCGCCGCGAAGGGCTTCGGTGAGGAGCGGCATGGGGTCGAGACCGGCCGACAGGGCGGTGGGATGGAATTGGACGAACTCCACGTCGGCCACCTTCGCTCCCGCGCGCCGTGCCATCGCCAGCCCGTCCCCGGTCACTTCGATCGGATTGGTGGTGTTGGCGTAGATGCGGCCGAGCCCGCCGGTCGCCATGACCACGGCCGCGGCCTCGATCAGAACCTGTTCCTCCCCGGCGCCTCTGCCGGTCACCCCGACTGCGTGGCCCCCGGCGAGGACGACATCGGCGACGAACAGTTGTTCCACCACTGTGATGTGCTCGGCTCGGGCGGCGGCATCGGTGAGGGCCCGGCTCACCTCTGCCCCCGTGGCATCGCCGCCAGTTCGCACGATCCGTCGCACCGAGTGCCCGGCCTCGCGCCCGAGGTCGAGGCCCCCACCGGGCGACATGTCGAATCGGGCGCCCCTGCCGCGCAGTCGGTCGATGGCGGCGACCGCCCCCGCGGAGAGGGTGGCCACCGCGGACGGATCGTTGAGCCCGCCACCCACCGCGATCGTGTCCGCGGCGAACAGGTCGGGTGAGTCGTCTTCGGAGATCGGTGCGGCGACTCCGCCCTGCGCCCACCAGGTCGACCCATCGCCGAGAGATCCCTTGTTGACGAGCACCACGCGGCGGCCCTGAACCGCAAGGGCTGTCGTCAGCCCGGCGACTCCCGACCCCACCACGACGACGTCCGTGCCGAGGACACGATCGAAACCGCGGTTCATCCGCCCCTCCCTCGACCCACCTCGAGCATCAGCTCCACCGCTCGCCGCGCCCGGCCGGCGATTTCGTAGGGGACCGTCACTTCGTGTTTCATGTCGCGCAAGGACTCGAAGATCTTGGGCACCGTTATCCGGTTCATGTGAGGGCAGATGTTGCATGGCCGGACGAACTCGACCTCAGGGTGGTTCACCGACACGTTCGACGCCATCGAGCATTCCGTGATGAGGAGCACCCGGGAGGGCCGGTTCTCATCGACATACCTGACGAGCCCGGATGTCGACCCGACGAAGTCCGCCTCGGCGAGGACCTCCGGTGGGCACTCGGGATGCGCCAGCACCTGGATGTCCCCCCCGTAAGCGTCGCGGAATCTGCGGATCTCCTCGGGGGTGAACCGTTCGTGGACCATGCAGTGGCCTCGCCACAGGACGATCTCGACGTCGGTATTGGCGGCGACCCATTTACCGAGGAACTCGTCCGGCAGGAAGATGACCCGGGGCGCCCCGAGCGACTCGACCACTTCGACCGCATTCGACGAGGTGCAGCAGACATCCGACTCGGCCTTCACCTCGGCCGAGGTGTTGACATAGGTAACCACCGGTGCACCGGGGTACCGCTCCCGGAGGAGGCGGATGTCGGCACCGGTGATCGACTCGGCAAGGGAGCAACCCGCCTCGAGGTCCGGAATCAGGACGGTCTTCTCCGGATTGAGCAGCTTGGCCGTCTCCGCCATGAAGTGCACTCCGGCCACCACGACCACATCGGCATCGGTCTCCGCGGCGAGTTGCGCCATTGCCAGCGAGTCCCCAACCAGGTCGGCCACACCATGGAAGATCTGAGGAGCCTGGTAATTGTGGGCGATCACCACCGCGTTCCGCTCTGCCTTCAGACGTTCGATGGCGGCCACATAGGGAGCCTCGGAGTCCCACTCCACCTCGGGCACCACTCGGGCCATCCGCCGGTATCGCGCAGCCAAGCCATCTCGCTCACGACGAGCGAGTGACTCCACAGGCACGACTCGGGTGGTCAATGGGGCTCCTCCCTTATGCTCACTCTGAGCATAACACCGATACGACAGAGACTGTTCCGCCTCGCTCCAGGTACAAAGCGACCAGATCAGCCGGAGGTGGGCATCCCGGGGAGTCCCACGCCGGGCGCCGGGCGCTCTCGAACCACCTCGCGGCGAAACCGGTGCAGCTCGGCGGGGCGGCCCCCGGTACCGGTGTCGTGGCGTCCGGTGCCCTCGACCAGCCCCCCGCGGTCGATCAGCCGCCGAAAGTTCTGGCTGTGGAGCCGGGTTCCCGACAGCGCCTCGACGACCCGCTGGAGCCCGGTGAGGGTGAACTCGTCGGATAACAGCTCGAAGACCACCGGTCGGTACCGGAGCTTTCCCCGCACCCGTCCCAGCGCTTGAGCGACGATGCGCCGGTGATCGAGGGCCATCGCCGCCCCCCGTTGTGGGGGATCTTGGCGAGCTCCCGCCTCCGGCACCCAGCCCATCTCGTACAGGAGCTCGTACCGTTCGAGCGACCGTTCGATGTCCCAGGGGGAGCCGTCGCGACCGAACACGATCCCCGCTCTCTCCCGGCGCACATCGGCGGCGTCACCGTCCGATCTCTCGACCCAGTCGCGGAGCGCAGGAATGACCGATCGGTCGAGCGGGGCCGGCCGGCCGCCCCGGAAGTCCTCCCACGGCAGGAATTCGTAGAGATCTCGCCACTGTGAATCACCCTGCGGCTCGCGCTCCCGCACCAGTGCCAGGTAGGCGACCGAGATCAGCCTCACGGCAAGGTCGGTGCCCCGGTCTCTGTCCCCCAGGGTGTAGAGCTGCTCCACGTATCCCAGCTCGAGCCCGGTCTGTTCGAGCACCATCCTCCGCAGCGCCCGCTCCAGGGTGACGTCCCCGCTCAGATGGAGCGCTCCCGTTGGCAGGCGGGGAGCCGCCCCGCCGACGGTGAGCACCCGGGGTCGATCGTCGGTGACGGCGACCACCACGCCGACGACCTCGATAGCCACGTCGTCGAGTGAGCCTCGTGGGTTTCGTTCGTGATCGGGTCCCATCGTGACGCCTCATCGCTGCCGGATCCGTGGAGTGCTCGAGACCAGCTTCGCAGCCCGAGATACCACCGTCGACGGATGAATGCAGGGAATCCGTCTCGCCGGACGCTCATGCCCTGGTCGGCCGAGGACTCCCGCCAGGAACCGCCCGGTCCGGGCGTGATAGCCTCATCTCAGTGCCACCGGAATCGCCGAGGGAGTCGAAGTGGAGTGGAGACTCCGAACCCATAGCGGGCTCGGCGCCCTTCCGTCGGCACAGTCAAATACAAGGAGCAATCAGAATGCGCGCACATAAGTGGGCGGCGCTTGTCCTGGTGATGGGACTCATAGCCGCCGCCTGTGGTGACGACGACGCAACCACGACCACGGGAGCCGAGGCAACGACGACCACGGAAGCCATGGCCGAGTGGCCCGACAAGATCGTGTTCGGGTTCGTGCCGTCGCAAGAAGCGGAAGACCTTCAGGACAACATCGACATCTTCGCACAGGTGCTCTCAGACGCCCTCGGTATCGAGGTGGAGGGCATCGTGTCCACGGACTACACGGCGCTCGGCGTCGCCTTGGGCACCGGCGAAGTCGACATGGGTGCCTTTGGTCCCGCAGGATTCGTCCTGGCCGACCGCACCTACGAAAATCTCGAGCTGCTGGCGCAGTCGGTTCGTTTCGGCGATCCCACGTACCACACGCAGTGGTACACGAACGATCCGTCGATCTGCACGGGCGACCCCGTGGAGGGCGCCTTCTACTACGACGACGACGGCAACGTCGTCGCCGTGGGACCGACCGACTCGCCTGCGCTGCAGGTGGGCTGGAACGGTGACGGCACCCGCGACGAGTCGGTCTCGGCCGGCCTGCGGTGCCCTGAGCCGGTGGGCCTCGAAGTGATCGTCGGCAAGCAGGTGGCCTTCCCGGGCGAGACGTCGACCTCTGGATACATCTTCCCGCAGGTCCAGCTCTTGGACCTCGGGATCACCGATGACCAGTACACGGCCAGCTTCTTCGGAGGCAGCCACGACCTGGCGGTCACCGATGTCTACAACGGCATCGCGGACATCGGCACGTCCTTCGACGACGCCCGCCGGGCCGTTCGCGAGGACTTCCCGGATGTCGGCGAGAAGATCATCGTCTTCAACATCGGTCCGCGCATCGCCAACGATGTGATCGCGGTTCGCAGCGAACTGCCCGATGACCTGAAGGATGCGATCTTCCAGGCGATGGCCGACTACATCGCCACCGAGGACGGCCAGGTGGTCATGGACCTGCTTTACAGCTGGACGGACCTGACCCGCGCCGACGCGGCGACGGAGGCTTCGCTGATCCCCATCGGCGACGCCATCGACCGGCTCGGGTTCAGCGACTGACGTCCTGAACTCGAGGTCATCAAGGGGCCACCCGCAGGGGTGGCCCCTTGACGTTCGGGGCCGAGGCGGGCTCCGGCCATCGGCTAGCCTCGCTGCGGCGGAGAGGAGACCCACTTTGATCGAGTTCGACGGCGTGGAAGTCACCTATCGCGGGGGTCTGAAAGCGCTCAAGGGCGTAACCCTCACAATCCCGGATGGCGAACTCGTCGTCATCGTCGGCCTCTCGGGCGCAGGGAAGTCGACTCTTCTCCGAGCGATCAACGGATTCGTCCCGATCACAGCCGGCTCGGTGCGCGTCGACGGGGTCGAGGTTCGGGGTGCATCGGCGAGCACTCTGCGCGAGCTGCGCTCGCACATCGGGATGATCTTTCAGACCTTCAACCTCGTGAACCGGACGTCGGTGATCAACAACGTGCTCATGGGCCGGCTTTCCAAGGTCGGGTGGTTCCGCGCGATGCTCGGAGCCTGGCCGGCGGCGGATCGTGAACTCGCCCTCAAGGCGCTGGAGCGCGTGGAGATCGTCGAGAAGGCATACGTGCGTGCCAGTGACCTCTCCGGCGGCCAGCAGCAGCGGGTCGGGATCGCCCGCGCGCTGGCCCAGGAGCCTACGGTGCTCCTCGCCGACGAGCCGGTGGCGTCGCTCGACCCGGTGACCTCCCACCACGTGATGCGCGACCTCCGCCGCATCAACCGGGATCTGGGGATCACCACAATCATCAACCTCCACTTCCTCGACCTCGCCCGCGCCTACGGCAAGCGCCTGATCGGGCTCCGGGCCGGTGAGCTCGTCTACGACGGCGACATCGGTGACGTGGCCGAGGCCACGTTCCGGGACATCTATGGGCGGTCGGTGACACCCGACGACCTCCTGGAGGGTGCCGAGCTGTGATCGATGAGGCGGCGCCTCAAATCCGGCCCTCGCCACCCATTCGGGTCCGCACGCTGTTCCTGCCGCTGATCGTCTCGACCGCCGGTCTCGTCGTCGGAGGCTCGGTCGGGACCCTCGGGCCCTCCGGCCTGTTCTGGGGCGCGATCGCATCGGCCGGCATGCTCATCGCGTTCCGCCTGGCCAGCATCGCCGTCACGCCTCTGGAGGGGGGGCTGCTGTCGGCCGGTGTGGTGGCTTCGACCGTCCTCAGCACGCTGGCAATGCCAAACGCGCCAGAGAGCGTCGACGTGCTCCGCACGGTGACCTTCGCCCTGTACTGGCTGCCCGCGGCGGGGGCAGCGGCCTTTGTGGCGCTGCGGAGGGGGGCAGCTCGCAGCGCCTCGTTCAACGTTGCGGTCGCGTGGCTCGGCGCCGCCGCCCTCGCCCTTCCCGCCGGCGTCTCGTTCGGTGTCATCGAGCCCATCGAGAGCCTCTTCCGCGGCCGTGAGCCCGTGTTCGGAGGAGGGCACTACGCGATCGTCGGACTCGCCATCGGTCTGATTGGCGCCGGGGCACTGCTCGCCGCCATCGCCAGGATCCCCTCGCTCATCGCCGGAGCCGTGGTCCTGTTCATGACCCTTTACGCCGGGTCCCAGGTGGGCTTTTCGGTCCCGGAGTTGATCAAGGACTTCGGCAACATCACCAAGGTCCCCAACTTCCTGCCGCCGGACTTCAAATGGGCGATCGGGGGTGGCGACTGGTGGTGGGTTCCGTCCTGGGAATTCGGCAGCGCCACCCGCGCCAATCCTCTGGTGGAGACGATCCGGATCGCGGTCCTGGCGACGGTGCTCGGGTGTGCGGTCTCGCTCCCCCTGTCGTTCCTGGCGTCGACCCTGACCGCCCCCAACCGGCCCTCGTACATGGTCGACAAGGGCTTCATCAACCTCATCCGAACCGTGCCCGACCTGTTCTGGGCGATGATCTTCGTGACGTCGCTCGGGTCGGGGGCGTTCGCCGGAACCCTCGCCCTCTTCTTCTTCTCGCTGGCGATCATGTCGAAGCTGCTCTCCGAGACCGTCGATTCCGCGGATCCCCGCCCCCTCGAGGCAGCGAAGGCCACAGGGTCCAAGCACTTCCCGGCGGTGCGCTCCGCAGTTCTCCCACAGGTGCTCCCGAACTACGTCGCCTATTCGCTGTACGTGTTCGAGATCAACATCAGGGCGTCGGTGGTCCTCGGGCTCGTGGGCGCCGGCGGGATCGGGCAGGTGATCGAGACCCAGCGAGGGTTCTTCCGCTTCGACCGCGTGCTCGCCGTCGTCATCCTGATCTTCGTCCTCGTATTCGTGATCGAGCAGGTGAGCATCGCCCTCCGGCGGAGACTGGTGTGACCGGGCCGCCGCGCTCGCGCGAGCAACTGGAGACCGCCATGCGGCCCACCCGCCCGCGGGGCCAGTTGCTGTTCCGGTGGGCGATTGCGGCCGCCGTCCTCCTCCCGGCCCTGTGGTCTGCGTCGGGGCTCAACGTCTCGCTGGATCGGATCCTCGGCGCACCGGCGGACATCTGGCGTATCGTCATCCGCCTGGCTCAGCCGGACCTCAGCGCCGGGGCCGTCCAACGGGCTCTGCCCAAGGTTATGGAGTCGTTCTTCATCGCGTGGATCGGGACGATGATCGGGGCGTTCTTCTCGTTCCCGCTCGCGTTCCTTGCCGCAAAGAACGTCAGCCGAGGAGCCGTCAACAATCCGATTCGACAGCTGCTCAACGCCATCCGGGCCGTACCTGAGCTGCTGGTCGCCATGGTGCTCATCCCGGTGACCGGCCTCGGCGCATGGACCGGGACGCTTGCCCTCGGCATCCACTCGATCGGCACGCTCGGCAAGCTCTCGTCGGAGGTCATCGAGGGCATCGACGGCGGGCCGATCGAGGCGGTGGCGGCCGTCGGAGGCGGGCCCGTGGCCCGAATGCGCTTCGCCGTCGTGCCCCAGGTGATGCCGAACATCCTCGCCTACTGGCTCTACCGGTTCGAGATCAACATCCGGGCGTCGGCGGTCCTCGGCGTGATCGGCGCTGGTGGCGTCGGCGCCGAGCTGATCGCCCAGCTCAGGTTCCGCGACTTCTCTCGTGCCGGAACGGTCCTGTTCCTGACGATCATCGCCGTCCTCTCCGTCGACACCATCTCGGCGCGCGTGCGCCGGCGGATCATCAGCGGTCACCGCGAGCCGGGGCCGGTGGCGGCCTACCTCGCCGGGCCATGGTGGAAGCGGGCTCTCATGCTCGTCGGCGTCGCGGTCGGAGTTGCCCTGGTCGTCTTCCTCGCGATCCAGCTCCAGACCGAAGTCGGTCTGTTCGATGCCTGACGAGCGCCCGCTGATACGGCGCACCCGTGAAGACATCGAACGCGAGGAGCACGACCACCTGTCGCCGGCGGCCACCCACTCCACCGAATCGCGAGGCCGCACCATCCCCGAGCCGCCCGACCCCGGCCGAACCGCGTTCGAGCGTGATCGGGACCGCATCCTCCACTCGAAGGCCTTCCGGCGCCTCAAGCACAAGACCCAGGTCTTCATCAACCCCGACGGCGACCACTTCGTCACGCGCCTGACCCACACCCTCCAGGTGACCCAGATCGGCCGCGCCCTCGCCACCTATCTCCGGCTCAACGAGCCTTTGGCCGAGGCGATCTGCCTCGGTCACGACATCGGACATTCCCCCTTCGGGCACATCGGGGAGGAAGCGCTGACCACATACGTTCAGGGTGAATGGCACCACGCCGCGCAGAGCGTCCGAGTCTTCGAAGTGCTCGAGCCCCTGAACCTGACGTGGGAGGTGCGCGACGGGATTCGAGCCCACTCGTGGAAGATCGATCCGCCACCGGCGACCCAGGAAGGGATGGTGTGCCGTTTCGCCGACCGAATCGCCTACCTGACCCACGACGTCGACGACGCGGTGCGGGCGGGAGTGATCGGATACCACGACCTCCCGGAGACTCCCAGGAACGTGTTCGGGGAGCCGGGGACGGCGTGGAT
>JAUYIV010000338.1 GCA_030688105.1 Actinomycetota bacterium
CGACCTGATGCACACCCAGTTCAGGAACTACTCGGTCGTCATGGCGACGGCGATGACGGGGCTCACCGCGATCTTCGGAATCATGCTCGCATCGTTCGGGTAGGCGGCGCGTCCTCCCCCGCCCTTCGGGCGGGGGAGACGCTCGGCGGGGTTGCTTCACGAGCACCCGTACCATCGGGCCGAGGAGGGTACGCCCATGACCAAGGCCGTGATCGAGCTCATCGAACTGGGGATGCCCTGGATGGGGCATGACCCCTTCATCTTCACGGTCCACCATGTCGACAACTACCCGGCGGGTGACGACGACCTCGGGCCGGCGGTACCGCTCTATGGGCGCCAGATCGGCTCCGACTTCTCCTACATCGACGGTTGGAGCATGTACCACGGGGAGCGGATCCCCGGGTTCCCCCAGCACCCCCACCGCGGGTTCGAGACCGTGACCGTGGTCCGCCGCGGGTATGTCGACCACTCCGACTCACTCGGCGCCACCGCTCGCTATGGCCAGGGCGACGTCCAGTGGCTCACCACCGGGAGCGGCATCCAGCACGCCGAGATGTTCCCGTTGCTCGACCCGGTGGCGCCCAACCCCTTCGAACTGTTCCAGATCTGGCTCAACCTGCCGCCCGAGTCGAAGATGGTGCCTCCCTACTTCGGGATGCTGTGGGACGAGGACATCCCCCTCGTCGAGCCGGCTCCGGGGGTGAGCGTCGACCTCGTCGCCGGGTCGATCGACGGATCACGGCCGCCCTCGCCGCCACCCGACTCCTGGGGGGCCCGGGAGGACTCCCAGCTCGCCATCTGGGTGATCCGGCTCGACCCGGGGGCCCAATGGGTGCTGCCGACCGCGCCGGCCGGGGTCAATCGGACCCTTCATTGCCACGTCGGCGGCGGGGTCCGCCTCGACGGTATCCACATCGGGGCGGGCGTCGGCGCCCGACTCCGTCCCGAGGTTCCGGTGACATTGGCCAACGAGGGCGCGGCCGCCGCCGAGTTCCTCCTGCTTCAGGGCCGCCCGATCGGAGCCCCGGTCTTCCAGATGGGCCCCTTCGTCATGAATTCTCCCGAGGAGCTGCGGCAGGCGGTCGACGAATACCGCCGCACCCAGTTCGGGCCCTGGCCGTGGACCGGGCCCAGCCCCACCCATGCCCGATCCGAGGGACGATTCGCCATCCATGCCGATGGGCGCGTCGAGCGCCGGGAGATGCAGCAGGTCACCTGATTCGGCGACCAGCGACCAGCCAGCGGCGACCACCAACCGGCGACCAGCAACCGGCAAGAACTCACCGGAACTGGATCGAGGCCGCGCCCCTCGGGCGACGATGCTCGCCATCGTCGGCAGACCAGCCGATTCGGGGGCCGAATCCGTCGAGGTGATGGTCCCGGCGGTTCCGCGGCTGGAGCGCGAGCGAGTCGCTGTGAGCAAGTAGCAGGAGCCAAGATTCAAGAGTCTTGGTTCTTGACTCTTGACTCTTGACTCTGATGGTCAATGAGCCCCGGGAGCCTCAGAGGTACTGACCGGACATGGGGCGGGAGTCGATCTCGCCGCGACCGGCGATGGTGTCGCCGGCAAGGAGCCGCTCTTCGATCGCCGACGCGGCGATCCCATTGAGCAGGCCTTCGAGCCAGCCCACCAGCTCGGCCTGGGCGATCCGCAGCTCCGACGGGGTCGGCGATGGGGTCTCAAAGGTCACCGTCAGATAGACGAGCTCGGTCTGCAGGTCCGGCGAGAGCAGCCCGCCCAGCTCGGACAGGGTGCGCTCGTAGATCCTTCGGAAGCGCTCGCATCCTTCGGCGTCGCACGGAGTCGCCCGGACCTCGTCGAGCATCGCTCGCGCCACCGCGGCAAGGCGCACCAGCTTCTCAGGGTGTCGCACCAACTCACGGGGCTCGGTCTGCGTAGGCAAGAGATGCAGCGTCATGGTGGCCTCCTTGAAGAGTCTCAACCAGCGGGCGGCCAATCGGCGCTGCGGAATGTCGTCCGGGCGACAAAGTTTCCGAGAGGGTGGAGGACGCTGCGGACAGGAGCCGAAGCGACGGGAGACGGGCGACGGGAGGGCCCCAGTTGACGTCCTTTGCTACCAGCGATAACTTACCGACGCTAACTCATACTTCCGCTACCGCAGGAGGGCCGTACATGGGGTCGCTGGGGAGATTTGTGGTTCGGTTCAGGTGGGTGGTCCTCGTCGCCACCGTGGTGTTCATGGTCCTCTCCGGGGTGATCGGCGGTGGCGTGGCCGACTCGCTCTCCAGCGGCGGGTTCGAGGACCCGGGCGCCGAGTCGACCATCGCCGGGGACATCCTCGAAGCGCAGTTCGGGGTGTCCGACCCGGCGGTGATCCTCGTAGTCACCGCCCCCGGCGGATCGGTCGACGATCTGGCCGTCGTCGCCGAGGCCATTGCCCTCACGGAGGCACTCGCCGGCGAGGACGGGGTGACCGCGGCCTCTTCGTACTGGACCCTGGGTCGCCCCGACGCCCTCAGCAGCTTCGCCGGCGACCGGGCGTTGATCTTTGCCTCCGTGGACGGTGATCAGGGCGAGGTCCTGGAGACTGCGGGCCGCATCGCCGAGGACTACCGCGGCACCACCGGGTCCCTGGAGGTGCTCGTCGGCGGCTTCGGACCGCTCTTCGCCGAGGTCCAGGAGACCATCGAGTCCGACCTGGCCCGTGCCGAGGCGATCGCCTTCCCCATCACCGCGGTGCTCCTGGTGATCATCTTTGGCAGCATCGTGGCCGCCAGCCTCCCGCTCGCCATCGGAGGGCTGGCGATCCTCGGGACCTTTCTCATCCTGCAGATCCTCGCCGGGATGACCGAGGTGTCGATCTTCGCCCTCAACCTGACCACGGCGCTGGGGCTGGGCCTGGCGATCGACTACTCGCTGTTCGTGGTGTCGCGGTATCGCGAGGAGCTCCGGGCCGGCGCCGAGCCGGTCGACGCCGTGATCTCCACGGTGCGCACCGCGGGACGGACCGTGCTCTTCTCCGCCGGCACCGTGGCGGTGTCGCTCGCCGCGATGTTGATATTCCCCCTCGCCTTCCTCCGTTCCTTCGGGTATGCGGGCATAGCCGTCGTCGCCATGGCGGGGATCGGTGCCGTCGTGGTGCTGCCCGCGCTCCTCGCCGTTCTCGGGCGGCGGGTGGACAAGCTGCGGGTGCGCAAGGTGAGGGAGAATGCCGTCGAAGAAGGCAGGTGGCACCGGATCGCCACCAGCGTCATGCGCCGTCCGATCCCCTTCGCCACCGGGGCGCTGCTGCTCCTCTTCGTGCTCGGGGCGCCGTTCTTTGGCGTTGCGCTTGGCCAGTCCGACGACCGGATGCTCCCCGAGTCGGCCAATGCCCGGGTCGCCGGCGACGTGATGCGCGCCGAGTTCTCGGCATTCGAGTCGGCCCCGGTCGACGTGATCGCGCTCGGGGTCACCGACCCCGGTCAGATCGACTCCTTTGCCGCCAGCCTCTCCACGCTCGAGGGTGCCGGACGGGTCGATGCCGGCACCGGCTCTTACATCGCCGGGCTGCAGGTTGTGCCCGGCGGTCCGGCACATGCCCGCTTCGTCTCGGATGCCGGCACCTTCTTCGCAGTGGTCCCCTCAGTGGAGCCCAACTCGCCGGAGGCCGAGAGCCTGGTCGCCACCATCCGCGATCTCGAGCCGGGCTTCGATACCCAGGTGACCGGAACGACAGCGTTCTTCGCCGACACCAAGGCGTCGCTCCTCGGCGATCTCCCTTGGGCGATCGGGTCGATCGCGGTCGTCACCTTCGTGGTGCTGTTCCTGATGTTCGGATCGGTGGTGGTGCCCACCAAGGCCCTGGTGCTCAACGTGTTGTCGCTCTCGGCGACTTTCGGAGCCCTGGTGTGGGTGTTCCAGGACGGCCATCTGTCCGGCCTGCTCGGGTTCACCGCCACCGGGACGCTCGAGATCACGATGCCGATCCTCATGTTCTGCATCGCCTTCGGGCTTTCGATGGACTACGAGGTGTTCTTGCTCTCCCGGATCAAGGAAGAGCACGACCTCGGGGTCGCCAACGAGCCGTCGGTGGCGCGTGGCCTGGAGCGAACCGGCCGCATCGTGACCGCGGCGGCCGTGCTCATCGCCGTGGTGTTCATCGCCTTTGCCACCTCCGGAGTGTCGATCATGAAGATGTTCGGCA